>JAQWHO010000391.1 GCA_029249355.1 Thalassotalea sp. | reverse complement strand
CTAATATCCACTGACTTTTTCTCAATTCAACTTTATCGCCTAATCCAGGAGTTTCTTGATGTTTTATCGTTCTTACACCGCTTAAGGTGCCATCAACGTTAATGGCAACTAATAGGAAAATATTACCGTTATAACCATCTGGAGCTGTGGTGGTAATAGCTGCGGCAACAGGTGCGTTGTTACTTGTTGCTAAATAAGCTTTTTGCCGTGCAGTACCAAGTTGCTCATTTTCGACGACAATACAGCTTTGGGTGATTGAGTTATCATGTTTACTTGGGTCAATAATACTCGACAAGGTCAAAATAAGTTGTTGTTGCTCTTGTTCAACAATTATATCTTTGGTGAGAAAGTCTACCAAAGCGATAAGCGCGGTACAGGCAACAGCGAAGAGTGCAAGTAACTGTGCATTTTTTTCAATAGTTTTACGCATCATATTACTCCCTATTTATGCCCGTAAGTGCGAGGTCTAGTGTATTGATCAATTAAAGGTGCTGACATATTACAAAGTAATACAGCAAAAGCTACAGCATCTGGATAACCGCCATATTTGCGAATAATGAAGACTAAAAATCCTGCTAAAGCGCCAAAAATAATACGGCCTTTAACACTGGTTGCGCCAGAAACAGGATCGGTAAGAATAAAAAATGCGCCTAACATACATGCGCCGTTAAACCAGTGAAATAACGTTGAGGCATTACTGTCGGGGCTTAATAAAAAGGCGATTAACGAACAAACAAATAAGCTCCCTAAAAAGCTAACAGGTGTTACTAGAGGAATGGCTTTTTTGAAAAGTAAAAATATACCGCCAAGTAAAAAGGCTAAATTGAGCGATTGCCAACCCACACCTACATATTCTCCAATAACAATATTGTCCATACTTTCAACAATGGTTAATCCTAAAGTTAAATTGGTTTTTACCGTATCTAAAGGCGTTGCCATGGTGTGGCCGTCAACATGCGTACGTAATTGCTCTACGGAGTAACCATCATATGTAAAGTTTGTGAAAATCACTGATAGCGTGTTGATGAAATCTAAAGGTACTGACATTAATTCCAGAGGAGGCTGCCATGATGTCATTTGAACAGGGAAAGAGATCAAAAGCATTACATAGCCAGCCATGGCCGGATTGAATGGATTTAACCCAATGCCGCCGTATAATTGTTTCACAATCGCGATAGCAAAAATACTACCGATGACTGAAATCCACCAAGGCGCTAGCGCAGGTAAACTTAGCCCTAAAAGCACCGCAGTTAGAATAGCGCTGCCGTCAAACAGTTGCTCACCAACTTTTTTCTCTCTTAATGATAACACCGTAAACTCAGTCAATAACGCGGTCGCTATCGCTAAACTGATGTGAATAATATTTCCCCAACCAAAAAAATACCACTGAGTGAGAATGCCGGGAATTGTGGCGTATATCACCAAACGCATTAACGCCGAGGTTTTACTTTGAAGGTGATTATGAGGTGAACTCGCGATCCAATAGGCCATATTTATTTTGACTCTGCTTGTTGTTTTTTGGCTTTTGCTTTGGCAACTGCTGCGGCTATGCGGGCTTTCTTATCGGGAATATCGCCCTTTGCTACTTCATCTTTTATTGATGTTTGAACGTTATCGTCTGATGTCGCTTCAATTTCTTTTGTTTTATCTGCTTGTTGTTTTTTTGCTTTAGCTTTCGCAACTGCGGCAGCAATTTTTGCTTTCTTCGCATCTGCTGGAGAAATATCTTTTGGTTTTTCTGACGAGGTTGAAGAAGTTTCGTCTGACTTATTAGTTGTAGCTAATTTTTTCGCTTTAGCCTTAGCAACTGCAGCAGCTATTTTTGCTTTCTTGTCATCAACGATATCAGGTTTTACCGTACTTTCTTCACTTTCAGAAGTTTGGTTTTCAGTTGTTTGGCTTTCAGGTGTATCTTGCCTGTTTTTAGCGGCTAGCTTTTTCGCTTTAGCGCGAGCAATTGCTGCGGCTACTTGAGGGTTTTTCTCTGTAGCTGGGGCAATATTAGAATCTTCAGTACTACTTGTTGACTCTGAACTTGCTTGTGCTTTTTTTGCTTTCACGCGAGCTAATGCTGCAGCGACGGCTGATTTTTCATTATTCGCTTCTGGAGTGCCAGAATTCATGCGTGCTTTGCGTGCTTCCGCGGCTTTTTTATGTTTTTCTTCTCTAGCTAGTTTTTCACGCTCTAATCTTAATTTTCGAGCTTCAAAGCGCACTTTAGCTTTTTCTGCTTTGATATCGAGTAAATTTTGCTGACGAATTTCAGCTTTCGATATACGGTAATAATGAACTAGTGGTATGTGGCTTGGGCAAACATAAGCACAGGCACCACATTCAATACAATCAAAAAGATTCAAAGTATTTAGTTGCTGATGATCTTTGGCTTTAGCGCTCCATTGCAATTCTTGAGGAAGAAGCTGGCTAGGACATACTTCGGCGCATTGACCACAGCGAATACATTCAACTTCTTGATTATCGTTTGGAATTTCTTGTTCACTAGGCGCAAGAATACAGTTGGTTGTTTTTACTATGGGCACTTGGCTATTGGGTAAACTAAATCCCATCATAGGGCCGCCCATCACAATATGTTTTTTCTCTTGTTGAGGATAACCACATTCTTGCAGTAAAAACTCTACCGGCGTACCCAATAATGCCCAAACATTTTGAGGCTTTTCGAGCGCCTGACCGCTGACAGTTACGACTCTTTTGATGAGTGGTGTATCATGAATTACGGCATCAGCAATGGCAAAGCAGGTTGCAATATTTTGCATGACTATGCCTAAAGTTGTTGGTAATACGCCTGATGGTACTTCTGTACCGGTTAGCGCCATGATTAATTGTTTTTCACCGCCGACAGGGTATTGAGTCGGTAATACACATACTTTGATTTTATCTGAATCTTTTGTAGCGTTTTTTAAAGCTTGAATGGCTTCAGGTTTATTATCTTCAATGCCAATTAATATAAAAGCAGGTTCAAGCAGGTGGTCAAGAATATTTATGCCATCAAGAATTGCTGAACTATGCTCTCTGATTAATAAATCATCCGCCGTAATATAAGGCTCACACTCTGAAGCGTTAATAATTAAATAATTAATTTGAGCATTTGTACTGACTTTTATATGGGTAGGAAAGCCCGCTCCACCCATGCCTGAAATTCCGGCATTACTGATTTTTTCAATAATGTCTGATTTGGATAATTGCTTATATTCCGGACAAATTGTACGTTCACGCCAGGTATCTTCGCCGTCTGGGATTAATTTAATACATAATTCTTCTAAGCCAGATGGGTGAGCAATCGTTGCTTTTTCTATAGCAGAAATTTTTCCACTAGTAGGCGCGTGAACAGGAACTGATATTGGTAAGGTTGAACGTGTAAGTGCTTGGCCTTTGACTACCGCGTCGCCAATATTAACAATTACTTCTCCTGCTTCACCAATATGTTGCTGAATAGGAATAACAAGCTCTGCTGGCATAGGAAGTTGGAGAATAGGCTTGTTTGTCGTTAAAAACTTCATTTCTGGTGGATGAATACCGCCATGAAATTTCCAAAAATGACCTTTTTCTATGCGTTCGATTACAGATTCCACTTAAACCTCTTTCCCCTGTGGTGTTGCGTCGATTTGTACTTCATCTATTTGAACGACAGGAATAGTATTTAGATCCCATTGCCAATTGCGTGTTGTTTGGCTGATAGGGCGCATTTCAATACAGTCAACAGGGCAAGGGGCTACACATAAATCACAGCCGGTACATTCATCAATAATTACCGTGTGCATTTGTTTTGTTGCGCCAATAATTGCATCAACCGGGCAAGCTTGAATACATTTTGTACAACCAATACAATCTTCTTCAATAATAAAAGCTACTTTCGGGGTGTTATCTGTTTCGTGATTTCCATCTAGTGGCTGAACTTCAACCCCCATTAAATCAGCTATTTTTTTGATAGTGTCATCACCACCTGGCGCACACTTGTTTATTGCCTCACCATTGGCTACTGCTTCAGCATAAGGTTTACAACCCGGATAACCACACTGCCCACATTGCGTTTGGGGCAATAGGGCATCAAGTTGTTCAGCTAACGGATCACCTTCAACTTTAAATCGAACAGAAGCATAACCAAGTAAAGCGCCAAAGGTTAATCCAATGACGCCAATAACTAATATAGCAATAATAATTGTCATTAAAACTTAACCAAACCAGTGAATCCCATGAAGGCAAGTGACATTAAACCTGCCGTGATCATTGCGATAGCAGAACCTTTAAAAGGGGTAGGCACGTCAGCATTCGCTAATTTTTCACGCATCGCTGAAAACATTATTAGCACTAATGAGAAACCAAGAGCCGCACTAAAACCGTAAATAATAGATTCAAGGAAATTATGCTGTTCATACATATTGAGTAAAGCAACGCCAAGTACTGCACAGTTAGTGGTAATTAGCGGTAAGAAAATACCTAAAGAGCGATATAAATTTGCACTGGTTTTATGAACCACCATTTCAGTAAATTGAACCACAACAGCAATGACCAATATAAATGTCATGGTTGTCAGGTAATCAAGTCCTAAAGGAGATAAAACGTAGGTTTTTACTAGGTAGCTTAATAGCGAAGCAAGGGTCATGACAAAAGTTGTCGCATACGACATGCCAATGGCTGTTTCTGTTTTTGAAGAAACCCCCATAAAAGGACATAAGCCGAGAAACTTCACAAGTACGAAGTTATTAACCAATACTGTGCCCACTAGTAATAATAGGTAATCAGTCATGCTAAATTAATAATAATGAATAAGTTAGCCATATTATCCGATTTTCTCAGCAAGATAACAACCGATCTATAGAATAAATATTATTGCATATGCAACAAGGCGTGTGCAGTAATTAGCTATATGTCATGAAAGTTTTACGAATTTTCATCATAAATTTCTGGTTGCCAAATTTCCATAAAACCATTTGTGTTATTTAGTGCAGTGAAATTATATTTTTCATAAAGCTTGTGAGCATCTGCCGTCACTAGCAACATTCGTCTTAGCCCTTGCAAAACAGGAACCTCAATAATGTAATTCAATAATAATTTGCTGAGGCCTTGACCATGGTGTTCTTCTAAAATAAATACATTTGTCAAATAGGCGAACGTAGCTTGATCAGTAATTACTCTGGCAAAACCAACTTACTTATTCAATGAAGTATAAACACCAAAAGTAAGAGAATTTTTTATGGCTGTTTGCAGTGTATTAAGTGGAATGTTTTTTGTCCAATAGCTTTTGGACAAATATTGATGAATGATAGTAAGTGATAATAAATTTTTATTATCACTTACATCATAATTCTACTGCATTGATTTATTGTTTAATTTATCTAAAGAATCGTTTATAACGGTTGAGGTTTGCCAATATGAAAACCTTGGCAACCATCAATAAAGAGCTTTTCTAAAGTAAAGATCTCTTCTTGGCTTTCAACACTTTCCGCTAACACTGTGATACTTAACCTATGGGCTAAATCGACCATTAGCCTTAAAAAGTATTGGTTGTTTTTGTCTTCATCAATATCACGAGTATAGGTACTGTCCATTTTTATGTAGTCAGGCTTTAAGTCTCTGAAAAATTTAAATGAGGTTAGCCCTACACCAAAGCGTTCAACAGTGACTCTTGACCCGGCACGATGGATCATATCAATAAAGCGTTTACTTGTTTTGATGTTTTGCTGTAAGCCAAATTCGGTAATTTCAAAGATAAGGTTTTTGCTAATGGCTGGATCTCTTAATAAACGTCTTTCAAGCCAAATTAAAAATTGCTCATCATGTATGGTACGAGAACTGACATTAATACCAAAATGTTGATCATGAAGGTTCTTTTCACCAATTTCAGTGATCACTTTTTCGATAATCATCCGATCAATTTCAACAATTTTATCGAGCTTTTCAGCCATCGCGATAAAAGATGCCGTAGGCAGCATTTCATCATTTACATTTAAAAATCGTGCTAATACTTCGTTGTAAGTTTTGGTGTTTCTGCTTGTTGGCTTAATGTGTTGGATAAGTAACGTTAAACGATTATATTTTAAAACGTTATCAATTTCTTGTCGCCAGTTTTGGTTGCCATAACTCGCACTTGAGCTTTCTAAAATACTACTGTCAGTTTGAGAATACCATGAGTTTATTTGTTGAGTTTGCGCAACACTAATCCCCGTATCTGCAAGTGCTAATAGCTCGCCAAGAGGGTTGTCATTATTAAAGCTAACTAAGCCGGTATATCCAACAGAGTCTAAATCAGACGATTGTTGATATTTATTAAATTGACTGGTTAATTCTTGAGCGTAATTTTCCGCGTCTTTTAACGTGGTATTAGGCAGAATAGTGGCAAAATCTGAGCTATTTAATCTGAATATTTTAGCCGATTGATATTTTGCAGAAGCAGCTTTCATTATGTCTGCTACTTTACAAATATAATTATCGCCTTCAGTGTAACCGTGAATTTGGTTGATGGTTTGCAGCTCCGAGCAACGAGTGATCGTTAAAACGCCAAAATCAATAGATTCACTTTTAGTTTCAAAAAATTGGACGAAGCGAGAACGATTTTCTAATTGTGTTAATGGCTCTACATACGCTTCTTTCTCTAATGCACCAGCATCAGAAATATGGTTATTAATTTGATTTTTTATTTCAGTAATACCAGCATTTAATTCGGGTAAATCAAAAATATCCTCGTCAGTAGCTTTATCAGTGTTTTGTAAAACATTGGTTAATTCATTTTTAATCTGTTGATTGATACTGCTGATGATCTTTTTATATCGATTGATGCTGAACTTGCCTGCAATAAAGACAAATAATAATGACAATATCAACATGGTTGCACAAATTAATAATAAAAAATGTGCATAATTTGAAGCGTTAGTTTGTAATGAAACCGTAAAACCTTGAGGAGATATTTTTTGTGTAACAACTTTAGGTGTAAGGAAGCTAGCTAATAAGTTGCTTTTTGATGATGATTCAAAAATTATTGTATTTTCAGTATTCAAAACTTTGAAATAAGAAAAGCGTTGATTTTGCATGATTTTCTTAGATAACGACTCAATATTATCTGCAGAACTAGAAGCAAGATAAAGTTTAACCAACTCATGTTGATTTTTTTGTTGGTGCGCTATTTGGTCAGAGGTAATAAAAAAGGCAACTACAGTAAAAATAACACTTAAAGCTGCAGCACTGATCATATTACGTGAAATTAACTGCGAGTATGTATACATATAAAACCTTAAAAACTAAATAAAACATAGTAATACATGAACTAAATCTATGTATTACTCTATCAATTATAGTATAAAAACTGTAAAAATTAGATCACTAAAATGACAGAGATGTTAAGTAAATAAATCGTTAATTAAAGTTATAGCATGAATAAATTAGCATTACTAAGCAACTGTTAATTCGCAATTTATCTCCACATTTAATAATTATTCAACGAACGGCATATTTTTCCGCTTTTTGTTTCATAAATAAACTAACTAATCGCTGTCAGGGGCTTGCGATAATTTTTCTACCGCTATATAATTCACTCGTTTTATTCCGTAGCAGTATTTCACTGGAAGTTATTACAAATTTTTGTAGTTTCTTATTACTGTTTCGGTTCATTATTTCATTGTTAAGTTTAACGTTGAAATAATACACATTGCGGGTTCAGTGAAAATAGGCCCCGATATGGGGTTTTTTTGTATCTTAAAAAGATGCATGACAGCATATGTTAACGCTGGGCTATATGCCCTTTTTTTGTATCTAAGTATTTTGAAATTGGAGAAGTTGATTGGCTAAATTTGAACATAAATTAACAGAAATGTTGCGACCAGCTGTAGAAGAAGTTGGTGTTGAGTTATTAGGTATAGAGTTCGTTAGTGCGGGTAAACACTCGATACTACGTCTTTTTATCGATCATGAAAATGGCATTGATGTTGATAATTGTGCGGAGGTTAGTCGTCAAGTAGGTGCATTGCTTGATGTAGAAGATCCAATTAGTACTGAATACAATTTAGAAGTTTCATCACCCGGTTTAGATAGACCTCTTTTTTCTCTAACGCATTATCAAGCGGTTGTTGGTGAAACAGTAAATATCAGATTGTCGCTACCGTTAAACGGTCGTCGTAAATTTAAAGGCATACTTAATGCTGTTGAAAACGATGTACTCATAGTAACGGTAGATAATGAAGAGTATGAACTTGTTTTCAGTAATGTTGACAAGGGAAATCTTGTTCATAATTTTGAAAAATAGTGAATTGAATTATAACGATTATTAAAGGCTAAGTAGCATGAGTAAGGAAATATTACTGGTAGTAGATGCTGTCTCTAACGAAAAAGCATTACCTCGTGAAAGTATTTTTGAAGCGATGGAAACTGCATTAGAAACTGCCACAAAGAAAAAATATGAAGGCGATATTGTTGTACGTGTTTCTATAGACCGTAAAACAGGTGAATTTGATACGTTTAGACGTTGGTTAGTTGTTGCTGATGACGCAGAAACAGAGAATCCATATGCTGAAATGAGTTTGTCAGCCGCTCAATACGACCAACCTGAATTAGAAATTGGTGGTTATGTTGAAGAGCAGATCGAATCAGTAAAATTTGATCGCGTAACAACACAGACCGCTAAGCAAGTTATCGTACAAAAAATTCGTGAAGCTGAACGTGCTTTAATTATTGATGCATATCAGGATCAAGTCGGCGAATTAATCACAGGTGTTGTGAAAAAAGCCAGCCGCGAAAGTGTTATTCTTGATTTAGGTAATAACGCAGAAGCGATTATTTATCGTGATGACTTATTACCACGAGAAGTTTTCCGTCCAGGTGATCGCGTTCGTGGTTTACTATACGTGATTAAGCCAGAAGCACGTGGCGCACAATTATTTGTTTCTCGTACTAAACCAGAAATGTTAATTGAGCTATTCCGTGTTGAAGTACCTGAAATCGGCGAAGAAATGCTCGAAATTAAAGGTGCAGCTCGTGATCCAGGGTCAAGAGCTAAAATTGCTGTTAAATCAAATGATAAGCGTATAGATCCTGTTGGTGCTTGTGTAGGTATGCGTGGTTCACGTGTTCAAGCTGTTTCAGGTGAATTAGGTGGCGAACGTGTTGATATTGTTTTATATGATGACAACCCAGCTCAATACGTAATCAATGCAATGGCTCCAGCTGAAGTAGCTTCAATCATTGTTGATGAAGACAAAGGCACTATGGATATTGCTGTTGAAGAAGGCAATCTTGCTATGGCGATTGGCCGTAGTGGTCAAAACGTTCGTTTAGCTAGCCAGTTAACTGGTTGGGAACTTAACGTAATGACTGTTGATGACATGAATGAAAAGCATCAAGCGGAAAATGATAAGGTTTTAACCTTATTCACTGACAAGTTAGATATTGATGAAGATTTTGCTTTATTACTTGCTGAAGAAGGTTTCACTTCTTTAGAAGAAATTGCTTATGTTCCTGCTGCTGAGTTATTAGAAATTGACGGCATGGACGAAGATATTGTTGAAGAACTTCGCGAAAGAGCAAAAGCTGCTTTAACTACTAAAGCGTTAGCGAGTGAAGAGTCATTAGAAAACGCTGAACCAGCTGAAGATCTATTAAATTTAGAAGGTTTAGAGCGTCATTTAGCCTTTGTATTAGCAAGTCGTGGTGTTATCACCCTTGAAGACTTAGCTGAGCAAGGTGTTGATGAAATTTCAGATATTGAAGAATTAGATGAAACCAAAGCGGGTGAGCTTATTATGGCTGCACGTAATATTTGTTGGTTTAATGAAGAATAATTGCACCGGGAGTACGAAATAGATGGCATCTGTAACAGTAGAAGAACTTGCCAATGAAATAGGCGCACCGGTCGATAGATTGGTTGGACAATTGGCTGACATTGGTGTAACGAAAAGTGCATCGGATTCTATCTCTCAAGAAGAGAAAGAGTCTCTCTTAGAACACCTTAAGAAACAGCATGGCGATGATTCATCAGCGGCACCTAGCAAAATGACGTTAAGCCGTAAGAAAAAATCAACATTGACAATGGGCAGTGGAAGCAAAGCTAAATCAGTACAAGTTGAAGTGCGTAAAAAGCGTACTTATGTAAAGCGTAGTGAATTAGAAGAGCAACAAATTGCTGAAGCCGAAGCAAAAGCCGCTGAAGAAAAAGCAGCTAAAGCCGCTGAAGAAGCAGAAGCAAAAGCTATAGCTGACGCTAAAGAAGCTGAAAATGTGAAAGCAGCAGCAGCAGCAAGAGCAGAAGCGGAAGCCGAACGTAAAGCACAAGCTAAAGTTGAAGCCGAAGCAAAAGCGAAACAAGCCGCTCAAGCAAAAGCTAAAAATATTGAAGAAGCACAGCAAGCGCCAGTTAAAGCTGAAGAAAGTGAAGAAGCTAAAAAACTTCGTCTTCAACAAGAAGCAGAAGCTGCAGCTAAAATTGAAGCTGAAGCGAAAGCGGCTGCTGATGCTGCAAGAAAACTAGCTGAAGAAAATGAAGCGCGTTGGAAAGAGCAAGAAGCTGAACGTAAAGCAAAAGAAAAAGAAGTAGTTCATTTAACCTCTTCTAAATATGCACAAGAAGCGGAAGATAAAAGTGACTCTGCTGACGAAGGCGGTCGCCGTCGTCGCAAGAAAAAGAACAACCAACAAGATCGTAATGCTAGAGGCGCTCGTGGTGGAAAAGGTAAGCAAACGTTATCTGCTCCACAAAGCTTAAAACATGGTTTCACTAAACCTGTAGAAGCAAAAATTAATGAGGTTCGCATTGGTGAAACTATTTCAGTAGCTGAATTGGCAAATAAAATGTCAATTAAAGGCGCTGAAGTTGTAAAAGCAATGTTTAAAATGGGTGCAATGGCAACTATTAACCAAGTTATTGACCAAGAAACAGCAGCCCTTGTTGCTGAAGAAATGGGTCGTGAAGTGGTTTTAGTGAAAGAAAATGCCCTTGAAGAAGCGGTGCTTTCTGATCGCGGTGATTCGGGTGAAGCAATTACACGTGCACCTGTTGTTACTATTATGGGTCACGTTGATCATGGTAAAACATCTTTACTAGACCACATTCGTGAAGCAAAAGTAGCGGATGGCGAAGCAGGCGGTATTACTCAGCATATAGGTGCTTATCATGTAGAAACTGGTCATGGAATGATCACCTTCTTGGATACTCCAGGCCATGCCGCGTTTACAGCTATGCGTTCTCGTGGAGCAAAAGCAACTGATATCGTTATCATTGTTGTTGCTGCAGATGATGGTGTAATGCCTCAAACAGTTGAAGCAATTCAACATGCAAAAGCATCAGATGCGCCAATTATTATTGCTGTTAACAAAATGGATAAAGAAGGTGCTGATCCTGACCGTGTTAAGAGTGAGCTTTCTCAGCATGACGTATTATC
>JAQWHO010000390.1 GCA_029249355.1 Thalassotalea sp. | reverse complement strand
GCAGACGACGGTACCGAAAATGTTGTTTTTACCGTCACAAAACCGGGGAAACCGCTACTAAGCCTAATTGATCTCAGCAAAAACCCAGACTTATCGGCATTATCGGGCATCGCGCAAAGCTTTAGCTTACATGTGCCAACCATTACCGGTGGTACACCGCCATTAACTTATACTTGGTCACTGGGTACCAATCCACACAGTATAACTGTGACGGGTGCCGACACAGACAACCCAACGGTGAATTTCCCTGCCGTGCCCGATACCTGTAACGCCATTGAAGGTGATATCACCTTAACAGTTTCTGATTCTGCGGGTAAAACAACGACTGGTACTATTCACTATAAAAACAACCCGGCTCCACAAGCCATTCAGCCGATAAGTTGCCACGTGTGCAGAGGGCCTAAGTTTATTTGTGAACGCTCTCACGTATCTAGAACTTGTGCTGCCTCTGACCTATCGGTAGCAGCCAAAGCGGCAGGTAGAACCGTTGCGGATCTTCAGTACTGTATGAACGATATTGAAAACCTTAAAGATGGATCAAGATACGTTACTCGCCGTTGTGCTACTGCTGACGATGTCAATAATGACTGGTTAAAAAGAATACAAGCAACAACAGCTGGTTCAACGCTGGATAATCAATGTGGTAAATACAACGTGGTGGTTTTACAAGATGCTCACTTCTCTTGTGCTCTTCCTTGTAAAGGTGACAACTGTAATCTGGAATCAGTTCCTGATGTTACGATTGGTTTGAAGGCTGGTAATGCCCAAGGTATTGAGTTCCCAGTAAACTTAGAACCACTTCCGCCTAAAGCCGGTGTTTGCCCTTAACAATAGCGATACAATAGGCTTATAACTTTGCCTGTGTCATATAAAAAAGCCTGTTTACAGGCTTTTTTATTGGAAATTTATTGGTGATTGATTTCACTTTGATGAGGAAAAGCATCATTTAAAAACAAAAAAAACAGAATTCACACCTCTAGGAAGAAGTTAAAGTAATGATTGTGATTGATAAAAAGAATATTGCTGACATCTCTCTATTATTTCAGTATGGTTTGTTTTAGTCGATTGACTCCTTTTAGAGTTATTTATCCGCTGAACTTAATAATACAGAGTAGGTTCGGCATATTGTTTTCTAAAACAAACTATAAAGGCTTTAATTTAGTATGCCCACATATGAAAAAAACACTTTAAAAAATAATCCATATGCCCTTTTAACGGCAATTGTTGTTGATAATAATAGTACGATGAATACGATAATCAAAAGCATGCTAATTGAAATTGGCTTTAAACGTATTATCACAGCAGCAAATGGCATATTAGGATTAGACCAACTTAAGCGTCATCGCGCTGATTTAATCATTTCAGATTGGGACATGCCTAAAATGAATGGTTTAGGGTTATTACAAACGATTCGTAAAAATAGCGATTATGCCAAAACCCCATTTCTTATGCTTACGGCAAACGTTAATCCTCATGATGTTAAACAAGCTATCTTATCAGGAGTCAGTGAATATCTACTAAAACCATTTACAAGTAATACATTAAAAGAAAAAATTCATAGAGCTTTTTTATCCCCGATACCAAAACATACACTTACAGACGTTTCAACTAAATCAGTATCAGAAGAAAACAATTCTACTGAATTAGCCACAATCACTAATAGTATTTTAATTGTTGATGATGAACCTAATAACATCACGGTGCTTACTGAGTTACTTAAAGAAAAGTATTCGCTTCTGGCTTGTTTGTCAGGTGCTAAAGCTTTAGAACTATGTAATAGAGAAGAACTTCCAGACCTTATATTACTTGATATAATGATGCCAAAAATGGACGGTTTAGACGTTTGTAAGGCATTAAAAAGCAATCCATTGACTGAGCATATCCCTATTATTTTTATCTCAGCCCTTTCCGAAACTAATGATGTTGTAAAAGGATTGTCTTTTGGTGCTGTTGATTATATCACTAAGCCGATCACTCCTGAAATTACACTTGCTCGAATTAGTGTGCACATGAAGCAGGTAATTCAACGACAAGAAATGGCATTGCAATTAGATACTATGATAGAAAATATGCGTTTAAAAGAAGACATTGAACGTATCATTCAGCATGATTTAATGCACCCACTCTCTACTATTATATCTGCCGCTGATTCATTAAAAGAACAGAAGAAATACATAACACAAAAAGTCGATTTAATTACTCAGTCAGCTATGACAATGCAGCAAAAAATTGATACGCAAATCATCATTCAACAGTTGGAGGATAATAGTATCAAACGAGATTTACTCTCTGTTAATGCATTAGAGTTATTTAATAAAGTCGTGTACGCACAAAAAGAAAAATGCAGAAAAAGCAATGTATTAGTTGAGTACAATATTACCAAAAATATTGATTTTTTAGCTGACCAACATTTATGTTTTCATCTATTTACTCATTTGCTTATCAACGCTATTGAAGCTTCTCCAGAAAATGGTGAGATAAATATCTCAGTTGAACAAGATGCAAACAATAGCGGAATCGTTATTTTCCATATAAATAATCAAGGAATAATACCAGAAAAGATTCAGGCGCGTTTTTTTGATAAGTTTATTACTGAAGGTAAACCAAACGGAACCGGATTAGGCACTTATTTAGCTAAGCTTGCTGTCTTGATACAACAAGGAGATATACGTTTTTCTTCTTCGAATGAACAAGGCACAACATTATCAGTTTCCTTCAAAGTTGCGCCTTGATATTAGAATTGATATTAGAATAGAGGCCAGTTATCTTTACTGTTATTGAAGCTCATCTTCTTTGTCTGCAAAGTCTTTTGCTACCTGAGCGAATTCATCAGCTACGTCAAGAAAACAATCGACCAAAAGTGCTTCAAAATGACTGCCTCTACCTTCAGTAATAATACTGAC
>JAQWHO010000389.1 GCA_029249355.1 Thalassotalea sp. | reverse complement strand
ACTACGAGTATGGTTTGTTTAGCTGATACACTTTTACTCATTACATTTCTCCAATTACACTAAAACTCAAGCCTTCGCTAAAAAATCCATTAGGGCCGACTTGATAAAATGATTTATCTTTAATTAATACGGGGTATCTTGTTGGGTAGCCATCTAAAACAGCAGCTAGTCTCAACAAATCATGGTCAGTAGCACCTTTAAAATTTGCAAATAACTTTCTTTCACCCCAGAGCGCATTTTGCGCTTGAATATTATCTATATTGAATGAAACGAAAGGTGTAACTTTGTTAGCGTTATCTACAATGTTGGCTACCAATTCATCTAGATTAAATATTTTCTCTGTGCCAGGTTGGTAAGGAGGTACTTGTATCGGTGGCGCAATAATATGTGTGCCATCCGAATCAAACACTAGCTCTAAGTTATTACTGTGTGTAAATTCTCGCAACGTTTGCAGAGTTGCTGGTGAACCATAATCCAAGATTACTGAGTACTTTATTGATGAATCTAAATAAGCAACTTTGTAAACCCTCCAACCAGATAGACTTTTCTTCATCAGTCTATGCATGTTGTAGTCTTGTGCTAATAAGATAGATGCAGATTGTTTGCTACTTACCTGTTCTCTGTATTCTTTATAATCATCTTTTAAAACAACTCTCTCTATTTTTTTCTCTTCAAAAAGTAAGGGAATTGATAAAAAGGCTAATATTGCAATAGCACCTAGAAAAACTAACTTTGACTGTAAATTTTTATCAGCTAAATTCCTTTCAGCATACTTAAACTCCACGAAAGAAAATTTAGGATTTAACAGAAGCTTTTCTATGTAGCTTTCTTTTAAATTGATTAACTGACTACCCTTTTTAATTAATGGTTCAAGAGAGGAGACAATTCGTTCATTTTCGCTAACAGCAAATGCTTCAACTTGATAATTTTTCTCTTTGCGACGATCTTTACCTGCAACATTTAATGCGATAAGCAGTTCATCTTCATTATGAAGCAAACGATCTTCTATAAGTTCGCCTTTGTATATGCGAATAAATAAATAGCCATCTTTGTGCCTTTCAACGTAAATATAACTTTCGTCACTTTGGATTGATTTTGACGCTAATAGCGTCATAGCAAAATCTTGACCTTCTGACGTTGAAAATGAAAAATACTTCTGGTTGACAACACAAACATAATCAACTTCAAACTCTTGTTTATGTTTAAATATTTGCTTTTTAATCCCTGCGCCAACTATCACCTCTCTATAAGGCGATATAACCCAATGGAATGCTCTATTAGAATCAATTAGTTTCATTGGTTCACCACTATGATCTAGTGGGTCTAACAATTCTTGGTGTAATGAGGATCAACATTTCTGTATATTCCTCACTCGAAGAACGAGCTCCACCAAGTAACATGGAAAGCCAGCCGCTATCAGCAGACTGATATTGATTTCGATTTGATTCATTACCAGTGATTAAAATCGTTTCTCCACTATGAGCAGAGAAATTAAGCACCATTTTTTGTTTTTTAGTGTTGGGTTGTTGGACTTTTGAACCGTTAGATTCAAATTCTCGAATTTGCTCTAACGAAGACATATCAATACCTAGCTGAACAAAAAGCTCATCACTATCATCTAAAATGGTTGGCACTACATTAATACGCGTACCTAAATCTAAGAACGTTGTTGTCAATCCACTAGCGGTAGATGTTTGGTTTTGATTAGTAGAAGACGCTGAAGCAAACGCAATGCTTTCACCTAAATCAATAAACGCATTTTTGTTATGTGAGGCCAAAACGGTAGGCTTTGATAATACCGATACAACCCCTTGTTTTCTTAGCGCTTCAATGATGACTTGAGAACCTGCCCACTTGCCGCTCGATTTACCTAATGACAAGCTAGAAGCAACTGTATCAGTCAATAATGACTGAGTGAATTCGCTAGCAAATGTTCCAGAAATGTTTTTAGGGTTAAGCCCTAAAGAACTGTTAATCAAATCTAAATTTAAACTGGCAGAACCGCCTTCAGTATTTTTGTATTCTAGAAAGTGAAAGTCAAACACCACTTGTGTCATAGAAACGTTTCTAAGCTTATTGACGTACTGTGAAATAGCTCTGACATTTCTAGGAAAATCTTTCACTAGCAATAAACTACTTGATTTATCAAATGAGATCTCGCCAGCATCTGATTTTAACATTTCGATTGTTTTAATTAACTCAGCCCAGGTATCTAAATTTTTCACTTCAATATTAGAATAAGCATCACTTGCTCCAAGCGTTTCTATTGTCATAGAACCAGAGCTCGACTGGTCATTCGTATTTTGCTCTTTATCTTTGTCACCTATGCGGAAACTTTGAATACTTGGAGGTACTGATAAAAGAAACGTTTCAGTAGTAAATTGTGACCATGTAATGAGGTTGCCTTCGATTTGATAACCATAACCAGTTGCTAATGAAATGCTTTGTAAAGCTTCTCCTCGTCTGCCACTGAAATACAAAGGAAAAGTCTTGTCCATGTTAATAGAGTTATCGCCTCCTTCTTCAACTGATCTTGCTATGACACCTGATTGATTGTCGCCAAATGTAGTCATAATCTGTCTTAATGATGTTTCGTCAAATCTATAATCTACAATTTCGTAATACCAATCATTGTATTGCTTAGTAGAAATAGCCTTTGGAACAAAAAACTCATTTTCAAAAATGATATTTGAATATTTTCTTTCTTGTGGAATGTATTGATGCGCCTGATTTAAAGCTTGTTCAGCTTTTGATGCAAACTCATCTTTTTTATCTCCAGAAACTGTATCAATGACACTACAACCAACAAAAGAAAGAGAAATGGTTAAAGTCGCAAATAAAGAGATCAATTTAATATTCATGGTTACGGCCTTAATTGTTAACTTTGCTGAAATGCAAAACATCATTTTTCTTTACTTTTAATGACAGTCCATATGACTTTAAGACTTGGTTCAAAAGCTCCCATCTGTCTTGGCTTACAAGCTTGTAACTTCCAAACCATTCTTGATTAAACTCAACGCCTTCTTCCCAATAAGGTGTATATTCAACAAAAAATGCACTAATGATGTTATTTATTTGTGGCTTAAGTAATCCCGTAGACAATTCGTATTCAAATTTATGTAAATTTATGTGCTGTACCGTTTGAACAGACTGTTCGCTTGAATATGTATCATTAAAGACAGTTAACACTTTTTTGATATTTGCCTTTTCTTCGCTTGGTGATTGGACTTCTATTAAAGTTGCCCCTTCATTCGTTTCTGCTACTTCATGTACCTGGTCATCTGTAGCAATATCACCTATAACACTTATCGAGCTTACTGATGTTAGCTGACTTGCCTTATCAAGCTCTTGTTCTGTGTGTTTAACAACTTTATAGCGTTGACTACCTTCGTAATAATTATCTAAAGGCTCTTTTTTAAGATGCTCTTCTTGCTTTGCTTCGATTGGATTAAAACCAATCATTGAAATTTCACTAGAAGTATCATCGGTCATCTGACATCCTGAACTCAAAATCAAGCTTGTAATGACCGAGAAGACACCATTCAATTTAATATTTTTACTCATCGCTAGGGCATCCCTGAATAATGACTGTTGATGTAAGATTTAAGGAATTATCACGAGCGGAATACTGATAAGTAAGCGGCATACCATCTAAAAACTCATCAATCGCTTGCTCTGCATTATTTAGCTCTACTTGATAGGTTGCATCTAAAGACCAATCAACACACTCAGGCACACCAGACCATCGAATTGTCTTGATTTGTAATCTATCTGCAAAATGAGATAACTGCTTTTTAAAAGAACCCTTTTTAACAGTGAAAAATTGATAATCATTTTCACTGTTTATGTAATCGATTGCGTTCTGTCTTTCTGCAATGCTTTCTTCCATCAATGCAACCTGATCTTTAATTGCTTTTAGTTGCACTGTTAGATTTTTAACGAATTCTTTACCAAGTTGATCATTATGATATTTAGTAGCAACATCTTGAGCACATACAGCGTTTGCACCCAATACAGATGATAGAAACAATGCTAACTTCATATTTTGATTGCTCACTCTCATTTTCCTCGCACTTCGAGTATTTATAAAAAGAATTTCATTATAGGGGTTTGTTTATGGTGATTGTTGAGAGGTCGTAACGAGTAAATATTGATAAGGTTTTTTTAGTATATTTTGGGCTTACCCATTGCGGCTTTAACTGCATATCAACACTTCATTTTATTCAAAAGTTCTAACAAGTACTTTTGTTCAGGCCAACTAAGCACCCCTGCACTATTTCCTTTAATGCTTAAGGTTTTGTTCTTGCTTAATATCCGATGATGAATGCGTTCAGTTTTATTTTGACTTGTTATTTTTTCTAACGTGTAAGGGATTTGATTTAATTTTGACTCATCAATTACTTCAGTAGTAATAACAGAAAGTTTAATGTCGCCAGCTAATTGAGTTTTTATTTTATAAGCGTTATTGCTTATGATTTTTTTAACTGTAAATAAATGGGAAGATAAAATAGTTAATTTATTAAGCATTAAAATCACCATTTACATTTAAGTATGTCATTACATATTCGATAGGACATATATTTATTGGATCATCCTCATTATTACTGTTATGAAGATCCCATTTACTTAGATTTATTCTTTCTTGAGGTGTAATACCGCCTTCTTTTACAAGAAATATTTCTTCTTGTTTTTTCCAATCCATTGCATCTTGTTTTCCTTCAGGTATATAACAAGGCTTACCTGCATTATTTATATAACAATGCATTTTAGTAGCCTTGGCATGACGTATTGAAATAGTTTCGATGGAATAAGGAATACCAAACAGACTTTGATTACCTTTACAAATAAAATGAGTCAATTTAACCCCATTTATACTTACTTCTTTGTAATTAATTATGTCGGCACCTAGTACAGCAGCAACTTGCTTAGTATGCCGCTTAAGTACAGTTATTCTGTTAATATTCATTACTACATTCACTCTATATTCAATTTGGGGAAAAGTGCCTGAAACGGCGATTAGCAGAAAAGCGCTATTTTTTTGAAATATAAAAAGCAACAAACAAAAGACATGAATGGCCTTTTGCTTACTTAATATAAATAATGAATATAGGTGTAGAAAGCACCTTACTTGAATATACTGACTTAATGAATAGCAGTAGAGCCTTGCTAATCTCTCCAGAAGGCTACAGGCGCAATATTAGATTTATATCCAGTTTATTTCAATGCTTTTTTCATCAAATAAGATAGCACCGTGATAACACGGTGCTTTCTTTTAATGTTCGTATTTAGATAAATGATTAAACACATAACCATCGTCATTAAATATGATCGCTTTAAATCCGGCTAAATTTGCATCTTCAATGAAAGTTTTAACAATATCTGATACTGGTAGCTCTTTGATATTATCTTTTTCTTTAAAGTTAATAAGGTAGCCATTTTCTACTTTAGATACTTTAGAGCTTTTTGTTCGCTCTAATTGTGCAATGCACGTATCTTTAATGTGACTTATTGAAACTTCTAAAACTCTATATTGAGTATCAAGAATATTCATATAAATTGGTGTAGATATTTCATTTTCTCTTTGAAGTACCATTATGTCCGTTAGTAATTTTCTAACTTCGACAGTCTCTATTAAAGGAATGTTTGACATTGGTTCATCTAAAAGTGTTTTTGACCAAAATAATTCAGCCATTTTTTCAGGGATATCATAATAAGGTACCCCATTATCATATCGATAGTTTAATGCAAATAAACGCTCAAACTCTTTGTAAATGCTTTCACTAAAATTATATAACTCTAATAAAAAAGCATCTTCTCCCATGCCAAATTGATCACTGACCTGGTCAACCAAATTCAGACACCTCAGTTAAGCAACCATAGTTAATTCTTCAGCCACCAATTCAAAGTTATTTGGACTTTGATAATTCAGATAAGAATGAAGCCGTTGGCTGTTG
>JAQWHO010000388.1 GCA_029249355.1 Thalassotalea sp. | reverse complement strand
TTCAAATTTGCCAGTGAGCAAAAAACATCCTGTAGATCATTTAACTTACTTAACGCAAAGTCGACGCTTTGACGTAAAAGGGGGAATAGGAATTTTATCTCAGTTAGTCATTGCAGGAGAAAGCGAACAAAGTTGGCAATTATTACAAGCGGCTAAAGACAATAAAGTACCTCAACTCATGTTTATTGAGCAAAATGAAATGATCAATAAGGATGACACTTGGTTTGCTGATTTGGTTGAGCAATATTATCGTCCGTTAACGCACGCTAATTCAATTGATGAAGCGTTTCATTTACTTTCAAAATTTCGTTTTTTGTCTGCGACACGACAAGGTGAAACAGGCGTTGAAACGATTAACCAACTCGTTGAATCAATATTAATGCCCCATTTGTTTGCTAACAGTTACTCAAATAATCAAATATACAGAAGCATTAATACTCATAGTCAGACAAAGAATAATGCGCTTTATCATACAAAACCGATTATGATCAACGAGAACGATTATAGCCTTGGTTTTTACAATGGTGATATTGGCATTATTTGGAAAAATAAAGATGGTCATTTAATGGCGATTTTTGAACAGCAGGATGGAGAATTTAAACATATTTTACCCAGCCGTTTACCCCAATATGAAACAGTTTATGCCATGACAATTCATAAAACACAAGGCAGTGAATTTCAACATGTTGCCATGATATTACCGTCAAATACAGATAATAAATTACTGACTCGGGAGTTGTTATATACAGGGATCACGCGAGCTAAAACACAAATAACCTTACAAAGTAAAAAACCGGTGTGGTTTCAAGGTGTAGAAAGTAAAGTGTCTAGACATTCGGGCATCGAGTTAAATTGAAGCCAAATTTAAAAAACGTTAAAGCAAAAAATAGGTAAAATTAAATACATAATGAAAATCATAGAAATAGATAAAAGTACATACAGACAACGACTTAATAGAGTCATCATCGGTTTTATTATAACTTTAACCGTCTTGTCAATCGCATTTGGTAGCGCACTCATTGCTATTTTTTCAGAACAAATTAACGAAGTTATTATTGCGGCTGGTGATAATAAGCCAGCCAGTAATTTTAAATATAACTTCTTAGGTGTTGTCTTTGCATTATTGTCTTGTGCCGCAGTTTTACAGTATTTAAAAACTACCCCTTTCTTTTATGAAATTTATTATGTTTGGCAACTTAAACAAATTCATAATTTAATTTATCGAAAATTAAAAAGAATTAAAACGGCAGCTTTTGATAATGTTGATAAAAATGCCATGATTGTTTTACATTATTACTATACAAGTTTGTATCAAGTCTATGTACTTGATGATAATACTTTGACAATATCGTCTTTAAAACAAGAACATCAGAAATTAAATGAATTTGTTTTAAGTAAAGATATGTCTATTGAAATAGAGCAGTTCGATAAAAAAATGATAACAACGTTTTAGCTAGTTTTTAAATAAGCAAATCAACCAAGTGAGGGATCAACAATGATAGGTTATGTTACGTTAGGCACAAATAACATTAAGAATGCAGTAGATTTTTATGACCAACTTTTAGCAACAATAGGTGCTGGTCGTTTTATGGAAACGGAGCAATTTGTTGCATGGGCAACAGCGCCAGAACAACCGGGGATTTCGGTTACTTTACCTTTTGATGGGCAACCAGCAACGGTTGGTAATGGAACTATGGTTGCCATTGCTATGGATTCAACTGAGAAAGTCGATGCGTTTTATCATAAAGCGATTGAATTAGGTGCAACATGTGAAGGCAAGCCTGGACCACGTGGAGAAATACCTGGTTTTTATGCAGGCTACTTTCGCGATTTAGATGGCAATAAACTGAATGCTTTTTATTTTGCCATGCCAAGTGAATAAATAAGTTAAAAATAACAGTTTGATTAAGATTTAGGAAATATATGAAGAAGTTAAAAAATGAAGCGGCTTTATTAAAAAAAGCAATTGAAATTGGTGAAAAATATGCAGTAAACCGCGGTTATAAAGGTTTTTCAGCAACCAATGCAGCGAAAGATAAAATAGAAAGTCTTTATCGATTGCTGGTTAATGATAAACTTGTTCATCCTTTACCTGCTGATGGTGAAGATCTTCAGAGTATGAAACATAAACTCGCTATTTGGATTTCAAAGCAGCTACCTGAAGATCATCCGTTACTCAAATAGTTCTGTTAATATTACAAATATAAAAAATGCCTTAATATTTTAAGGCATTTTTTATTCATTATAATTTTAAAGTTATAAGAATAAACAACTATTTAAATTCTGAAAAATATTGAGATATTTCTTCATCTTTCACATTACTAATTTCATGCCAAAATTGCTCTATTTGTATTTTGTGTAATTGATAGTATTCATTATTAAAAGGAATATACCAGTCATTTGAGGCTAGTATAATGTTACTCCAATAAATTAAGTTTGATAAATCATATTCATTAATTTTATTAAAGCCAATTAGTTTGGATACAACATAACCATCAAGCCTATTTTCTGCCACTGCTAAAAATCCTTCATCTAATGTATATTCAAAATTAGATAAGGAGTCGTGTTTAAATAAAATATCATTTACGACATAGCCAGTTGGGGCGCTTAAACCAAGTTTTAGATATTTTTTATAATTTTCTAAATTCAAACGATTACCAACACTTGTTATATCTTTTAAGGTGTTTTTGTTATCTAAAAGGCCAGTTTTCTTAATAAACAAACCATATTCGACTGTCATTAATGCTTGATTTATATTTGTTGGATAAGTAAATGACGTTGCCCGAACAGGTGTTTTTATCATTGCAAATAATGCTTGGGCTTGATTGTCTTTAACCATTTGTTGGCAACGTAACCAGGGGCGGCGAATAAATTTAATGGGTAAGTTTGCTTTATGTGCGGCTGAACGAATTATGTTTATTAATAACCCATTAGGAATGTTTTCATAATTACTATAATTAAAAACATAAGGTTCATAATTTTTATCTTCATAGCAAAAGGTTGCACTTTCTCCAAAACAATAAGCAGGGGATAGTAATAATACAACTAATAATGTTTTGCACAGAAAAGCGGATATATCCATAGATGTATTTTCTCTATAAATTATCAAACAACTATAACTCAGAATATCAGATATGTGTAATTGCTATATATCACTTGTAGTTCATATTAATTACTTTAAAAAAATAACATTTAAATCATATGTGAACGACTTATATCTTTGACTTATTGTAAAGCAGCACATCACCATTTCACTCTTGGCTTAAATGGTTTTTTCTTTGATTCATCATCTGATTGGCCATTTTTAGCTTGATCATAAAACTGGTTGTGAGATTTAATTTTGTAGTTTTTCCCTAAAAAAACTTTTATTTGATATATCGATTCTCTTGCCAATGCCATGCCTGCAGATCCCCACCAGCTTTTGTTGTAGAGTTTTTTACAGGCAGCAACAGAATCAGGTGAATATTGGGATATTTCTTCGGCAAACTCGATGGCTTTTTCTACCGGGTTCTCTGCAACCTTAGTTAATAATCCTAAAGATAACGCTTCTTCCCCCGAAATTATCTTAGCGGTCATGGCTAATTCTTTTGCAACATCTAAGGGTAATACTTCTCTTAATGCTAAAGTTCCACCCATGTCAGGGATCAA
>JAQWHO010000387.1 GCA_029249355.1 Thalassotalea sp. | reverse complement strand
ATCGCAATATTCCTTATATATCAGGGCCTCAATGGTTACTAGAAAATGTATTGAAAGATCGTTGGGTGTTAGCTGTTTCTGGTACTCATGGTAAAACGACTACCAGCTCAATGCTCACGTGGATTTTAGAATACGCTCACATGAAGCCAGGCTTTTTAATTGGTGGCGTTCCTCAAAATTTTGATTGTTCAGCACGTTTAGGTGATGCGCCATTTTTTGTTATTGAAGCGGATGAATATGACACCGCCTTTTTTGATAAGCGTTCTAAATTTGTTCATTACCGTCCACGCACGTTGGTGATTAATAATATGGAGTTTGATCATGCTGATATATTTAATGATCTCAGTGATATTCAACGACAATTTCATCATTTAATTCGTATGGTGCCGAGTAATGGTTTAGTGATTCATTCACAAAGTGAGCAAGCGGTTTCTGATACGTTATCGCAAGGGTGTTGGACACCGGTAGAAATTAGTACCGATCGTGAAAATTCAGTACAAGGCTGGTATGCAGAAAAATTAATGGCTGATGGTAGTGAATTTGTCGTTCGTTTTAAAGGGGAAGTTCAAGGAACTGTAAAGTGGTCGTTAATTGGTGATTTTAATGTTGATAACGGCTTAATGGCTATTGCTGCCGCACGTCATGCTGGCGTTCCTGCACATGTTGCTATTGAAGCTCTCGCTGAATTTGTCAATACTAAACGCCGTTTAGAACTTCGAGGTACCGTAAATAATGTTCGCGTTTTTGATGACTTTGCCCATCATCCTACGGCCATTAGAAAAACGTTAGAAGGGTTAAGAGCCAACGTTGGTACTAAAAAGTTAGATAATCGTATTATTGCCGTTTTAGAACCCCGCTCTAACACCATGAAATCTGGCGTACATAAAGACACCTTAGCCAAATCTTTAAGCGAAGCTGATGTGGTATATGTTTTTCAAGGCGATAAAGTGCAGTGGTCAGTGGATAATTTAATTGCAGATTGTCAGCAGCCTTGCTTTGTGAATGATAACTTTGATGATTTTGTACAACAGATAATCGACTCATCACAACAAGGTGATACCATTGTTGTAATGAGTAATGGTGGTTTTGGCGCTATTCATGACAAATTATTAGCGGGCCTTGCAAATAAAAAGTAGGAATGAATAATGAGTGATTTTAAAGAAAAAATAACCATTGCGATCACTGGAGCTTCTGGTTCTTTATATGCGTTACGATTAATAGAATGTTTAGTGGCTGCTGATCATCAACTTTATATTTTGTGTTCAAGTGCGGCTCGTGTTGTGTTTGATACCGAAGTCGGCTTGAAATTACCCAGTTCACCTGATGTTGCAGGTAAAGTTTTAACCGAAAAATTTAATGCCAAAGACGAGCAGATTACTTTTTTTGGCAAAGAACAATGGTTTTCGCCTGTCGCTTCTGGGTCTGCGGCGCCTAAAAAAATGGTGGTGTGCCCTTGTTCAACTGGAACGCTGGCGGCAATTAGCCAAGGTATGAGTGATAATTTAATTGAACGTGCAGCCGATGTGGTGATTAAAGAAAGAGGACAATTAATTTTAGTACCACGTGAAACGCCTTTTTCTACCATTCATTTACAAAATATGCTGAGTTTATCGCAAATGGGCGTCACTATTATGCCAGCTGCACCAGGTTTTTATCATAATCCAGAATCAATCAATGATTTAGTTGATTTTATGGTTGGGCGTTTATTAGATCATTTAAATATTGAACAAAAAATCATGCCGCGTTGGGGCTATCAGAAATAAGCGACTTGTATGCGCTTAAAGTCACTTTAACTATAACCCGAATGATTCCATCAATAGATGACATAAATACCGAGTAAAAAATCCATTCATCTCTTCAAAATAGTTATTTATCGAAACACACTTTATTATCACTTTAAAGTGTGTTTTATTAGCTTATCTAAAATTGTATACAATTATTAATTTTAACTTACTTTATAACAGTCAGTAAAAATAACTTTTAAACAATAAGCCCTTAAAAAATAGGTACAACAAGCATGCCTCATACTTTTAATACAAAAAAAATAAGACAAATTAAAACGTTAGCACTTTCTGTCGCTTTAGCCTTCTCAGCGTCTAGCTCAGCTTTCTTTGATGAAAAAGCAAAAACTGAAAAATGGTCAGTTAATGAGCCTCAAGGTGTTTTTAAAACAGCCAATATTGACGTTACCCAAGGTACATGGATGAACGTGGATGTTAGCCCAGACGGTAAAAGTATCGTGTTTGATTTAATAGGTGATATTTATACAATGCCTATTGCCGGTGGTGAAGCTAAAGCATTAATGACAGATATTGCGTGGCAAATGCAACCTCGTTTTAGCCCTGATGGAAAGCATATTGCTTTTACTTCTGACGAGGATGGTGGTGATAATTTATGGATCATGAAAGCGGATGGTAGCGATGGCAAAGCGGTCAGTGCTGAAACGTTTCGTTTATTAAATAGCCCTGCATGGTCGCCTGATGGAAACTACCTTGTTGGTCGTAAACATTATACCGGTTCACGTTCCTTAGGTGCTGGTGAAGTATGGCTTTATCATAAAACCGGTGGTAGTGGCGTGATGTTAACAAAACGTCCCAATGAGCAAAAAGATTTAGGCGAACCCGCCTTTTCGCATGATGGAAAGTATGTTTATTTCTCTCAAGATGCTACACCCGGAAAAACCTTCCACTACAGTAAAGATTCTGAAAAAGGCATTTATAAAATAAAGCGTCTTGAATTAGCGACGGGCGAAATTGATGTCATTGTTTCGGGTAAAGGTGGCGCTATTCGTCCTGTACCTTCACCAGACGGGAAATATCTTGCATATGTTAGCCGTGATGATTTTCAATCGAATTTATATTTATATGATTTACAAAGTGGTGAAGAAAGAAAAATTTACACTGGTTTAGATCGTGATATGCAGGAAACATGGGCAATTCACGGCGTTTATCCTAATATGGCATGGTTACCAAAGAGCGACGGCATGGTGTTTTGGGCAGGTGGTCAGATTAATAAGCTTAATATTGAAACGGGTAAAAGTTCAGTGATCCCATTTCATGTTAAAACGTCTAAAAAAATTCAAACTAACTTACGTTTTCAACAAGACATTGATCAAGATAATGTCGATATAAAAATGCTGAGAGATGTAGAAATTTCACCTGACGGTAAAAAGGTAATATTCGAGTCATTAGGACATATCTATATTCAAGATATTGCCAACGGAAAAACTAAAGGTAAAGCCAAGCGTTTAACCAGACAAAACGATTATTTTGAATTAAACCCAAGTTTTTCACGTGATGGTAAAAATATTGTTTTTGCAACTTGGGATGATAATAAACTCGGCACGTTGCGTGTGGTATCAAGCCGCAGCGGTAAAGGTAAAGTGATCACATCTGAACCGGGTAAATAT
>JAQWHO010000386.1 GCA_029249355.1 Thalassotalea sp. | reverse complement strand
TCAAAAAGTCGTGAAACCAGCTTCGGAATGGGGAGTATCTGAAAACGCAGCTTTTGTTCATTATTGTCCGAATGAAACAGTTGATGGCATTGAAATGTTTGATATCCCAAACTTTGGTGATATTCCGCTGGTTGCTGACATGTCTTCGACAATATTGTCACATGAGATTGATGTCAGTAAATTTGGTTTAATTTACGCTGGTGCGCAAAAAAATATTGGCCCTTCTGGTTTAACCATTGTGATTGTTCGTGAAGATTTACTTGGAAATGCTCGTCAAGATACTCCTTGTATTATGAATTATAAAACCAGCGCAGATAATGACTCTATGTACAATACGCCGCCAACTTATGCGTGGTATTTAGCTGGCCTTGTCTTTGATTGGTTAAAGAGTGTTGGTGGTGTTAGTGATATAGCGAAAGTTAATCAGCGTAAAGCTCAGCTTATTTATGATTATGTTGATCAAAGTTCATTTTATAAAAATAGTATCGCGCTAGAGTACAGAAGTCGCATGAATGTGCCTTTTTGGCTAAAAGATGAATCGCTTAATGATGAGTTTTTAAATCAAGCTCAAGAGCAAGGTTTATTAGCATTGAAAGGGCATCGTATAGTTGGTGGAATGCGCGCAAGTATATATAACGCAATGCCAATTGAAGGTGTGGAAAAGCTTGTAGATTTTATGAAAAAATTTGAACAGGAAAATAGATAACAATGGAACAATTAACGTTAAATCCAATTAGTAAAATTAATGGTGAAGTTTTTTTACCCGGTTCGAAAAGTTTATCTAACCGTGCATTACTTATCGCTGCATTAGCGAATGGAACAACCAAAATTACCAATTTATTAGTGAGTGATGACATTAAACATATGTTAAACGCGTTATCTAGCCTAGGTATTAACTACACCTTAAGTGATTGTGGTACTGAATGTGTTGTTGAAGGTAATAACGGTTTTTTTACAAGCAGTGAACCGCTAGAGATCTCGTTAGGCAATGCTGGCACGGCGATGCGCCCTTTATGTGCAGCACTTGCAGCGAGTGAAGGGGAGTTTATTTTAACCGGTGAGCCTCGGATGAAAGAAAGGCCTATTGGTCACTTAGTTGATGCACTCGCACAACTAAATGCTGATATTGAATATATTGAAAATAAGGATTACCCACCGGTTAAAATTCTAGGTAAAGGGTTAACGGGGGATATCGTCTCTATTGATGGTTCAATTTCAAGTCAGTTTTTAACGGCAATATTAATGATTGCACCTTTATTAGTTACAGATACTAATATCCAAATACAAGGTGAGTTAGTTTCTAAGCCTTATATAGATATCACCCTTGATATTATGTCAAGGTTTGGCGTTGTAGTACAAAACAATGACTATCAATCTTTTACGGTTAAAGGTAATCAATCGTATCAATCAATTGAAAAATATATGGTAGAAGGCGATGCTTCTTCTGCGTCTTACTTTCTCGCTGCAGGTGCTATTAAAGGCGGTGAAGTAACAGTTCACGGCGTTGGAAAACTAAGTGTGCAGGGTGATAAATATTTTGCCGATGTGCTTGAAAAAATGGGTGCCGAAGTTATTTGGCAAGATGAGTCTATTACCGTTAAGGGTAAGCCGCTTACTGCTGTAAACATGGACATGAACCACATTCCTGATGCCGCAATGACTATTGCAACTACAGCGTTGTTTGCCAAAGGTACAACCACCATTAGTAATATCTATAACTGGCGTGTTAAGGAAACAGATCGTTTATCAGCTATGGCGACAGAATTGAGAAAAGTCGGTGCTGAAGTAATAGAAGGTGAAGACTTTATTACTATTACTCCTCCAACTAAATTAAAACATGCAGAAATAGATACCTATGATGATCATCGTGTGGCTATGTGTTTTTCACTTGTTGCGTTAAGTGATACACCAGTAACGATTAACGATCCTAAGTGTACATCGAAAACCTTCCCTGATTATTTTGACAAACTAGCACAGGTCTCTTGCTAAATTTGTTACAGAATAATTTTATACGCGATTTTGAAATTCAAATCCCGTATAATGCCGCCGATTTTTGACATTAGGAGAAAAATGTATGCAGGAAAGCGTACCTGTAATCACTATTGATGGCCCAAGTGGCGCCGGCAAAGGAACTGCTGCACGTTTAGTTGCTGAGCAACTAGGGTGGCACTTACTTGACAGTGGAGCTATCTACCGTGTTTTAGCGGTAGCTACTCAATATCATCATTTAACTATTGATGATGAAGAACCATTAATTCCTATTGCCGCTCATTTGGATGTTCAATTTGAAATATCTAAAGAAGGTGAGAGTAAAGTAATTCTTGAAGGTGAAGACGTCACAAACACTATACGTACTGAAGAAATT
>JAQWHO010000385.1 GCA_029249355.1 Thalassotalea sp. | reverse complement strand
CACAAGCACATTTTTTAAGAGAACTATACACTCAAGCAAATAAAGTAAAGTCACTAGAATTTGTTGAAAAAGGATTAACCGGCATAAAAATAAAAGAAGCGATGAATGAGAAAAAATTAAAGATTATTGCCGAATTCAAAGCAACGTTGAATTTTTAGCTTAGGTATTTAACGTTAGTGTTAAGCACTAAAGCTTGAATTTAATATATAAAACCCAATCCAAATCGTCGTTCAAAAATCATTTCAGATAGAAAATAAAAAACCACGCTATTGCGTGGTTTTTAAGTCTTGTTATAAATTTACTACAGATTAAAAGCTATAAGTTGCTTTTACGTAGTAGTAACCACCATTGTAATCAAATGGCCCACTTTCGTAGTAAATTGCACCACTCCAGTTATTCGCTGCTTGTAACTTCTGTGCTTCTTGATCAAAGATGTTCATTGCACCGGCAGATAACGTTAATGAATCGTTGTAGAAGTAACTTACTTCAGCATCAAAAGTAATCGCAGAATCTGCAACTTCTGACTCTTCCGGCGTTGTTCCATCAGCATGCGTTGCATAGTACTCACCAAAGTAGTTAGCACGAACAAACATACTTACATCTTCCCATGACTGAGCCATAGTTAATGTGCCACGATGTGCAGGAATACCATCTTCTAAACGGTCAATTTTACCTTGATTTGTAGTTGCAGGGTTAAACGAGTCAACTTTAGTATCAGTCCAGTTATACGCTAAGCTCCATTGCGTATCACCGTCAAATAATTCCATTGAATAGTTTGCAACAACATCAACACCTTGAGTAGTAGTATCGAAATCATTAGCAAAATAAGTAACCGCAGAAATCAATTCTGGATTAGTTACACCTGCAGCTTCTAACGCTGTGTAATCAGCTGGTTCAACAGTAATTTGACTTGATTGAGCAATACGGTCAGTTACTTCAATGTTGTAGTAATCAGCCGTCATGAAGAAGTCACCGTCATTATAAACGATACCTACAGCATAACTTACAGATTCTTCTGGATCTAATTCTTTACCGCCATAAAATGCCGCTAAAGGGTTTGTAGGAGGAGCCGTGAAACTTTGAATTAACTCACCTTCAACCATTGAAGTAGCCGTGTTAACAACGTTTGCTTGACCAACAGTTGGTGCACGGAAACCCGTACTATGAGAAGCACGTAAAGAAACTTCATCAGACACTGAAAGTTGTGCTGTTAATTTATAGTTAAGCGTACTACCGAATGAAGTAAAATCTTCATAACGTAATGCACCACCAAGTAACAAGTCTTCATTTACTTGTGCTTCAAGATCCGCGTATAGCGCAAAACTGCGTCGAGTATTAATACCTTGAGCTTCTGGACCAAAACCTTTAAAACCATGCGAACCAATGTTAAAACCTTGAGCAGCGTAAGGACCCGCTTTCCAAGATGACTCTTCACCTGCAGTAATTTCAAAGCTTTCTTCACGCCACTCTGAACCTAGTGCAACATTCATCGGTTCATCAAAACCGCCATCAAACTCTTTAACAATATCAAAGTTAAAGCTTTTTTCTAGTTGAGTGTAACCACCTGTTTTAAAGTCAACTGGAGTATCTAAACCTAAAGATGGGTTTAAAGTATTCTTTAAGATAAATGTAGAAGCACTTCGACCTACAGTACCGCTAAGGTCGTAATACCAACCTTCTAAGAAACCTGATTTAGCTTCACCTTTAGTACCAATAGCAAATGAAGTATCAGTGATATTACCACCAAATCTTGGCGTGTAACCGCCTGGCATAATTTGGTTCATTGCAAAACAGTTTGGATCAGCAACCATTGCTTGATATGCAGCAGTATCTAATACATTTGGCACATTGGCAGGAACTACAGCACAAGTGCGTTCAGCACCCATAGCTTGAGCAACATCACCTATTAATAATGTTTCACCACCATCAATAGAGAAAACGTTACCACGGTTGTGTGGATTACGATAATAGAAACCACCTTCAGCATCACGTTCAGAATAGTTACCGAACATGTAGAATTCTTTATCGTCACCTAAATCAAGACCAACATTAGCAAAAAGTGTAATGTCATCTTTAATTTCAGGGCTACCCCAAATCATTGCAGGATCTGGTACATCAGTATTGCCAGCAGCTTGTAAAGCAGCAGCATCAGGACGTTGCACACTTCGGCTAGTTGCATCAGCATTTTTTAACTGAAAGCTTAAATTTACAAAGCCGTCTTTAGTAAATGGTAAACCAATGTTACCGTCTACAATAGTACTTGTACCGTCACCTTCATAGTACTCACCGTGTTTAACAGAAAGTGAACCACCATCGGCATCATCTTTTAATACAAAGTTCATTACACCAGCAATAGCATCTGAACCATATTGGGCTGCAGCACCGTCACGTAAAACTTCAACTTGTTTTAAAGCAGCACTAGGAATCACTGAGATATCAGGACCTTGAGCACCATCGTTTACACCACCACCTTGGAAAGCAATTACCGATGCACGATGACGACGCTTACCATTTAATAAAATAAGCGTACTATCAGAAGATAAGCCACGTAAGTTAACTGGACGTATTAACGTTGCAGCATCACTAATTGGTTGTTGACGAGCGCTAAATGATGGTACAGCGCCTTGAAGCATTTCAAGCATATCGTTCGAACCACTTCTTCCTAATTCATCACCGCCAACAATATCAACAGGAACTGGAGATTCAGCAACAGAACGAGGAGCAGCACGTGAGCCAACTACGGCAATACGTTCAACTTCTTCTTCTGCACCTTTATTTTCTTCTGCATACGAGGGGGCAGTACCTAACGCTAAGCCAACAGCGATAGCTAACGTGCCAGCACGAAATTTATTAGACATTTTATTTCCTTCCTAGTTTGATAGGTATAATTATTTATTATTATTGCCTAGATACATTCTTTGAATAAACTCTAAGCTCAACATGTTATAAAACAGTGAGAAACGCTTTACAAGAGGGGATAAACCATAAATTAAGAAGGGATTAAGAAAGTTTACAGAGATCATTACATGCATACGAAGCAGTATGATAAGTTGAATGTTTCACTTATATTTAAAACAAGTCAGACAGGCCATATTCTCTAGCATTATTTTCAATCTCATAAAATGCGAACGACTTCGTATAAAAGAAATTAATAATCATAACCAAAACAGCTAAAAAATATTTTTTTATTCAAAAAAAAGATAGAAATATTTGTGAACTTTTATGTCTAACAACACTCAACATCATTATAGCAACCACACATTAACAAATAATTTACACTGTATATTGTATTTTTTGCATTTCATCGTATTAATCATACTACTTATCGGAAAAACAGCTAAAAAAACGTTCATTTAAAACTCAAAATTTTTGAATAGTTAGTCTATTTAACGCGCATAAATTTTTTGTAGAGATAATCCCATAACAAATGACTTTCCTTTTTAAGAAAATAGTACTTATTACATTCTGATTCTTTTAACAAGATTTATCTTGAGTCAAAAAAAAGCTTGTTTCATAATCATGAAACAAGCTTTAAATAAACCCATTAGCAGTAAATAATTTTATTAGGGTAAATTAGCCAGCAGGTAAAATTTTCGCTTCAACTAAACCAAAACCAATTCTTACTGCACCTTCTTTTTCACACCATCCGGTCATAATGACATTATCACCATCTTCTAAGAAAGCACGCTCTTCACCATTTGGTAAGCTTACCGGCTCAGTACCTGCATTTGATAATTCAAGCATAGAGCCTGCTTCTTCTGGATTAGGACCTGATTGAGTACCACTACCAAACATATCACCTGAACGTAAATTACAACCATTTACCGTATGATGCGCAACCATTTGAGCAACTGTCCAATATGAGTCTTTAAAGTTAGATTGAGATAAAGGCGTTGGTGGTTGATCAGCACCACGCATTGTTTCTGTTTCTAACAACACTTGTAAATTTATATCAAAAGAGCCTGAGGCTCTATTTTGTGTTGATTCTAAGTAAGGCATTGGTTGCGGATCATCTTCGTCACGTGTCCACTGAGCTTTATACGGAGCAAGGGCTTCGGTAGTTACTATCCAAGGAGAAATCGTCGACGCAAAGTTTTTTGATAAAAATGGCCCTAATGGTTGATATTCCCAACCTTGAATATCACGAGCAGACCAATCATTAAAAATACAAATACCAAAAACATGATCTTCAGCATTATCAATTGTAATAGGTTCACCTAACGGGTTGCCATTACCAATAAATATACCTATTTCAAGTTCGTAATCTAAACGTTTACAAGGACCAAAAGAAGGCTCTGTCGCCGTTGGTGCTTTGGTTTGTCCTTTAGGGCGTTTAAAGTCACTACCTGAAACTTCAATCGAAGATGAACGACCATGATATCCAATTGGTACCCATTTATAGTTAGGCAATAATGGGTTATCAGGACGAAATTTTTTCCCGACAGAGGTTGCATGGTGAATAGAGGTATAGAAATCGGTGTAATCGCCAATATTACAAGGCAAGGCAAATTCTGCGTCGGCTTGGGCAATCAAACAACTTTCAAGTTTATCTGGATAAGAAGAATTAGCAGCAAGGGCTTTTGATAAGGCTAAGCGCAATGTTGACCATACTTCCTTTCCCATATCCATAAAGGTATTTAATTCACTTTGAGAACACGCCTCTAGTGCTTCTAGCGCTACTCCAGTGAAAACACCTGAATTTTTCGCAGCAGCTAAATCTAAAATTTGATCACCAATGGCAACGCCACCACGAAAGGATTCACTTGACCCTATTTTTCTAAAAACAGCAAAAGGTAAGTTTTGAATTGGAAAGTCACAACCTGATTGGTTTGCAGATTCAACCCAACTGGTTAATTTTGGATCATGGGTTTCATTCAGAAAAGGGTTAATCGACATTGGTAATAATACTCCGAAAATGGCGTGTAAAATGTTTTATGTTATTAGGCTTAATTTCTCTTAAATAGAGAACAAAAAGCAATGTAATAATAATTGCCGACATTATAACAGCGGCACTTTGAAACGCTACGAATTGAAAAAAATGTAACCAAATAACTGTCAACTTATTGTTGCACTATAAAGTTTACAAAATGTATTGATTAAAAGCATAAATCAGAAAAAATAGTTATAAAACAGTTGAAAAGCATCATGAAAATATTACTGAGAATATTGTAAATTATGGAGGTTGTTCTATACATAATATTAAAGCAATTAATTAAATGAAATTATGCCATTATCATTTTTAGCAAAAACAGCCGTACCTAAAACTGCACCATGGAAAGTGTTAATTGTTGACGACGAAGAAGACATTCATCACATTACGCAAATGGCATTAAAACGATTCACCTTAGATGATAAAAGCATCTCATATCTCAATGCCTATTCAGCAAGTGAAGCAAAAGAAATATTATCAAATGAAAAGGATATCGCCTTAATATTTCTTGATGTAGTTATGGAAACTGACGATGCAGGTTTACAGTTAGCTAAATGGATAAGACAAGATTTAGGCAATAAGTTTTCTAGAATTGTCTTGAGAACGGGACAACCCGGTCAAGCACCTGAGGAGCGTGTAATTGTTGATTACGATATCAATGACTACAAAGAAAAAACTGAATTAGACAGAAAAAAACTCTTCACAACAGTCTACTCTTCCCTGCGCGCATATCGTGACATTATAGAAGTAGAAACCGCGAGAAAATATCAAGAGCAATACCGCAATGGTCTTGAGCGAGTCATTGAATCAACCAGTAATGTTTTAGAGCAAAGATCATTAACAAAGTTTTTCAGCGGATTACTGCAACAAATAATGTCTCTACTTAGAATTGAACAAAGTAGCGTACTACTACAAATAACTGGCTTAGGCGCGGTTTATTCAAAAAATGATTTTAAAATAATTGCCCAAATTTCTGATGACAATGGCGATGACTCTATCGATCAAGAGGCTTATAAATACTTAAATATGGCGATAGAAAAGCAAGAAAGTATCTTCGAAAATGACGTATTAGTCGGCTATTTTCCTAGTCAGTCGGAAAAAGTGAGTCTCTTGTACCTCAAAGGAATAAAGAGTCTTTCAGCAATTGACACAAAACTGATAGAAATTTTTTCAGGCAATGTCAGTTTGGCGTTTGATAATTTATTATTAAATCGAGAGGTTATCGAAACCCAAGAAGAACTTATATACCGACTAGGAGACGTTGTTGAATCACGCTCAAATGAAGCAGGCAATCATATAAGAAGAATGTCTGAAGTGTCTTATATGCTTGCTCAAAAATTAGGGCTGCCTCATGAAGAAGCTGAACTATTAAAACAAGCAGCACCGATGCACGACATTGGTAAAATTGCTACGCCAGATAAAATATTACTTAAACCTGGAAAGCTAGATTATGATGAAATGGAAGAAATGAAACGTCATCCAAGTATTGGTTTTGATATATTGAAAGGTTCAGAGCGACCAATTCTTAAAGCAGCCGCGATTATTTCCGAACAACATCATGAAAAATTTGACGGTACTGGTTATCCAAATAAACTTAAAGGCGAAAATATTCATATCTATGCACGTATTGTAGCAGTAGCTGATGTATTCGATGCACTAACACATAAACGCTGCTATAAAGAGGCATGGTCTATTGAAGACGTTATCAACTTCTTTAAACAGGCCAGCGGGAATCACTTAGATCCAGAGATCGTCGCTATGATGCTTGATAATGTAGATTTAGCAATAGCAATTAATAATAAATATACGGATAAATAATTAAATAGAGACGGGGACTTTAATCAAATAAGCTAGCCCTTTATCAGGCTCACTTTGCGCTTTAATTGTACCATTTAACGAAGAGTGTACTAAGTTATAAATTAAATGAGTACCTAAACCACTCCCTCCCTCTCCTCGTTTAGTGGTAAAAAAGGGGTCAAATAACTGTCCTAATGAATGTTCATCTATACCTTTACCATTATCGGCATAATGAATTTTTAACTGATTAGCTTTAGTAGATACTTTTATCTGAATACTACCTTTTTCTATTCCCTCAAAACCATGAATTATAGAGTTCATAATTAAATTACTGAAAATTTGTGAAATCGCCCCAGCGTTAATACCAACATTTAAATTTTTTGAACAATCTATATTTATTTCATGATTAACTCGTTTGAGAGCAGGTTTGAGGGAAAGTAGAATTTCTTGAATATATTGAAAAAAATTTATAATCCTGACCTCATTAGAAGACTGATCTACCGCCACTTGTTTAAAGCTTTTCACTAATTCAGCAGCACGCTTAGTATTAGAAGAGAGTATTTTTAAACCCTGTTGAAACTCCTCAAAATATTCATTTAAACAATCCTCCGTTAACACACCTGATTCATAGGCTTTTCTTATTTCATTTTGTTCTTCAGTTAGATGGCTGGTCGCTGTGACACAAATACCTAAGGGCGTATTAATTTCATGAGCAATACCGGCAACAAGTCCCCCCAATGACGCCATTTTTTCTTTTTGGACAAGTTCTTCTTGCGCTTTTTTTAAATCTTTAATCGTTTTAGTTAATGTAAGATTTTTTTGTTCTAATATTCGATGTTGCTCCGCAAGCTTTAATTGAGCTTTTATTCTCTGGCTCGTATTTACATTTATTTCAATTGCTGTTCCGACTTGATTTGCCACAAAATCAAGTAATTTAAGGTCATTATGGTTATAATTTTCTCCTTCTGAATATGTTTGAACGACTATAATCCCATGTAATGTCTCAGCAGAAATCATTGGGGCTCCCATCCAACATCTAAAATCTGTAGAGCCTAAAACATCTTGTATCTCATCGTTTGTTATCAGTTCAGTGACTACGTCTGCAGTAATAAGTTGAGGTTTACGTGTACGAATAACATATGAGCTAAGGCCTTTTCCTAAATCCAGTGTTCGACCCGTCATATCTTTTTCGTCGAAATCTTGTTCATCTACGAAGTAAGGAAGATTAATGGTTTGATTTTCATCATCGAACAAAGCAATAAAAAAATTCTTTGCATCGAGTACATCATCAATAATTAAATGGACTTTTCGATATAACTGCTGCAGATCCATGTCTTCATGTGAAAAAGAGGATATTTTAAAAAGTGCATGTTGAAGTTTTTCAGCATATTGAAGATCAACAAGCCGTTTTTCGAGCTGAGCTACATATTCAATGTTTACAAGGGGGTCCAATACAAAAGTCCACGATATTCATCATAACCTTAAGCATAGTCGAATTATAAAAACTTTAGCGAATAAAATTACAGCTCAAAATCGCCAAAATCCATATCATTAGAGGTGGTTAATTTATTTTTACTGGGAGGATCAAGTAAGGAAGGTTGTTGATTTTCAATATTTGCTTCAATTTCTTTAACTTTAATTTTACCGTCTTTGCGCTTTTTGCGCTGCATGCACCGTTTGATCACTTTTTGCTTATCAAGAGAAGCTAAATTAATCCAGTTTTGACGCTCATCTCGGGTGCGAAAGCATCCCAAACATTGGCCTTTGTCATCTGACTGACAAATTCCAACACAAGGGCTAGGAACATCAAAAAATTCTAATTGCATATTTAACTATCGTTATTAACTATCGCTATTAACTTCCTATAAAAGTAAATAACAATATCTAAGGTAAAACAGATTCGCCTATAGCTAATTATAAACTATAGGCGAATTAAACCCTATTACGCTAATTTATCAGTCGCAATATGGTAGTCAGGATCTTCAATTAAATTGATCTCGACTAAACTACCCGCTTTAGTTAACAGCTGCTTACACTCTGTATTTAAATGTCTTAAATGCATAGTTTTACCACTGGATATATAACGTTCAGCTAACGTATCAATCGCTTCAATTGCAGAGTGATCAGCCACTCGTGAATTTTTAAATTCAACAATGACATCATCACTATCATTTTCAATATCAAACTGCTCTAAAAAGTTAGCGATTGAACCAAAAAATAATGGCCCATCAACATCATAAACCGTTGAGCCTTTGTCATCGATTGAACGTTTTACATTGATGTGTTTAGCATGCTCCCAAGCAAAAACTAATGCAGAAACAATAACACCTACTACTACTGCTACCGCTAAATCTGTGGCGACTGTAACGCCCGAGACTAAAATAATAACAAAAGCATCTGCTTTAGGTACTTTGCCTAAAATACGGAAACTAGACCATTCAAAAGTACCGATTACAACAATGAACATAACGCCTACAAGTGCGGCTAATGGGATAATTTCAATCAAGCCAGAGGCAAATAAAATAAATCCTAATAATGCTAATGCAGCCGTTATCCCTGACGCTCTACCACGACCACCAGAATTAACATTAATCATTGATTGACCAATCATCGCACAACCACCCATGCCGCCAAAAAAGCCATTTACAGCATTTGATGCGCCTTGCGCGATACATTCACGATTACCACGACCACGAGTACCCGTTAATTCATCAATTAACGTTAACGTTAATAATGACTCAATTAAACCAATGGCAGCTAAAACAATCGCAAACGGAAAAATAACTTTTAATGTTTCAAAATCAAACGGTACATTTGGAATAGAAAATTGAGGTAATCCGCCAGCAATAGACGCTGCAGGATCATTTGTCATATCACGTACAAAGTCGACAACTGTACGCGCATCTAAGCCTAAACTTTGTACTAAAACCGTCACGACTATAATCGCGACTAAAGAAGATGGAACAGCTTTCGTTAATTTTGGTAGAAAGTGAATGATAGCCATAGTTAAAGCGATCAACCCAGCCATCGTATAAAGTTGCGTGCCCATCATCCATTCTAATTCGCCGGCAGCATTAGTCACTTTAAATTGACCTAATTGCGCCAAAAATATCACAATAGCAAGGCCGTTAACAAAACCTAGCATAACAGGATGTGGTACTAAACGAATAAATTTACCGAGTTTAAATATGCCCGCTAAAATCTGCAAGACCCCAGTTAAAACAACACAGGCAAACAGATATTCAACCCCATGAATAGCGACAAGACTAACCATTACAACAGCCATTGCACCAGTAGCACCAGAAATCATTCCTGGTCG
>JAQWHO010000384.1 GCA_029249355.1 Thalassotalea sp. | reverse complement strand
GTTAGCCGCCATTCGCGAAGGTACAGAGTTATTGTATGACAACAGTGTAGGCGCGCTGAACGACGACCAACAAGAAATAACCAATATTCTTAAACAGAGCGTTTCACGATTACAAAATTTAATAGAAGATTTATTAGATTTTAATATTGTGCTCGACTCAACCAGCTTACAGGATGCTGAAAGATCAGAATTAACCACGATCATTGAGCAAAGTATCGCTTTAAGAAAGTTAGATATTCAGAGTAAGCAGCTCGTCGTTTTCACGAATTTACAGCCATTAAATATCCAAACCAATATCAAACAACTTTCAGTCATTTTAGATAATGTGCTTTCCAACGCGATAAAATACTCTCCTCAAGATGGAAAAATCAGCATAACAACCCAAATAGAGAATAATGAAATAATGCTTATAATCACCGATCAAGGGCCAGGCATTAAGGCGTCGATGCATCAAAAAGTTTTCGATGCTTTTTATCAAGGAACACCGCCAATTGATAGTACTATTAAAAGTAGCGGATTAGGGTTAACTATCGTAAAAGAGCTATTAATGCGACTAAATGGCGATATTCACTTAGCTTCGTTAACGGCTCCAGAGCATGGGTTAAAAGTAACCTTACGCTTTCCTTATAACGCTCAAGGAAAATAATCATAATGTTAAACATCATAAAGGTTAAAGTGAACTCTTCATTAAAATGTTATGCGCTACTTTTTGCTGCTTTTCTCCATCTCAGCGGATGTCAGTTAACAGAAACCAGTACAAATGATTCACAATACAGTCATTATTATTTATGGTTAAAAAGTCTTTCCAGTGATGAGCTACTTGAAGAAACAACCAAACAAAAACAACATATTTCTAGTGGTTATTTCGACGCAGAAGTTAATTTAGCCTTACTCTATTCTTTACCAAATTCTCCTATTTACAACCCTTACACAGCAAAAACCACATTAAATAAACTGACCATTGCGCCACAACAAGCCGTACAAATTTCAGCGGCTGACTTTGGGTTTATTAGTATGATGAAAGATCAACTTAACCAACAAATATTAACCCTGAATAAATTGATATTAACCGAGCAGCTTTCTCAAGAAAATCAAACCTTGTTAAAAGGAAAAGAGACAGAACATGCAGCATTACGGGTTCAACTTCAAAAATTAAAACAACAAATTAATCAGCTCAAAAAAATCGAGTTTGACATCAATAATCAAGAATAATAACCATGGCTTCAGAAAAAATGACAACTGAAAATTCTCCTCTCCCGCAAAAAAGTATATTAATTGTCGATGATGATCCGAGTTTATTAAGGTTATTAGGTATTCGACTTGCCGCAGCAGGTTATGACGTGTTGCCCGCCAAAAGTGCAAAAGAGGCACTAGGAATACTAAAAAGCTCACAACCTCAATTGGTGATCAGCGATTTAAAAATGGAAGGGATGGATGGCATGGCGTTATTTGAAAAAGTGCGCCAACAGCAACCTAACCTTCCCGTTATAATAATGACCGCTCATGGCACTATACCCGATGCGATTAACGCCACTAAACAAGGGGTTTTTAGCTTTCTTACTAAGCCATTTGAAAGCCAAGAGTTACTTGATACCGTTAAGCAAGCAATTCGCTTGCAGCCGCAAAACGAAATAGGCTATCAACAAGCGGATGAGATGCAATGGCGAGAGCAAATTATTAGCCGAAGCGCAATAATGTCAACCCTTTTACAGCAAGCCAAACAAGTAGCAAAAAGTGACTTTAGTTTATTAATACAAAGTGAAAGTGGCACCGGTAAAGAGCTTTTAGCCAAAGCGATTCATTTAGCCAGTAACCGACAAAAAAAACCTTTTATCGCGATTAACTGTGCCGCTATTCCAGAGCAACTTTTAGAGTCAGAATTATTTGGTCATCGTAAAGGCGCGTTTACCGGAGCAGAAAAGAATCATATTGGATTGTTTGAAGCCGCTAATGGCGGAACATTATTTCTAGATGAAGTAGGTGACATGCCTATGAATTTTCAGGTAAAACTTTTACGTGCCTTACAAGAAAAAGAAGTGCGTCCTGTCGGTAGCACTGTTGCCGTTAAAGTAGATGTTCGAATTATCGCGGCTACCCATCAAAATTTGCAAAAAGCGATCATCAACCAATCATTTAGAGAAGATTTGTACTACCGCTTAAATGTTGTTGAACTTGAGCTACCTCCTTTGTCTGAGCGAAGAGAAGATATACCACTTTTGGCCCAATACTTTTTATCAAACTGCAAAGACAAAAGTGCACATTTAATTAATGGCTTTTCAAAAGAAGCGATGGAATTATTAATTAGTGCCCCTTGGCCGGGCAATATTCGTCAATTAGAAAACATTATCGAACAAAGTGTTGCGCTTACTTCTGAACCCCTCATTAGTGAAGCGCTTATTAGAAATGCTTTACGAGATAAAACGTCACAATTACCGTCTTTTCAAGAGGCAAGGGATCATTTTGAAAGAGATTATCTGGCAAAGCTACTAGATATTACTGCTGGTAATGTCTCCCAAGCGGCTCGGATTGCGCAAAGAAATAGAACCGAATTTTACAAATTACTGAATAAACATCATTTACAGGCAGAATCGTTTAGAGAAGAAAAAAAGGAAGAAGATTAAATAAATAGAAGAAGTAAAAGCGTTATTTTACTTCTTCTATAATAATTTCAAAAAGGAAGTTTAATATAATTACTCTTTATCAAATGGGATAAAGGTTCCTTCAAAATTACTCATATCAAACAAATAATATTCATTATTGTGTTTAATTTCTACACGGTTGTCTTTTAGCACTTCACTGACATCAAATTCATCACCAAACCCAATAGAATGTTGACCATCGGCTGATTGAAAATTACAGTTTGCTTTATAGTGACCTTTTACAAACTTGTCTTTATGCATAATAAGCACCTCCGATATAAGAATAGTCGTATTTTTTAAGAAGGCATAATCGCGCGTTAAAAAATACGACTAAAACTCGTCGGGCGTTACTTCTTCATCACATCTAATAAAATATGAACTGTTGCTTCTACGCCTGATTTAACCGCAGGCTCTGGGCTTATTTTAAATAACGGACTATGATGACTCGCTACCGCAGCACCACCCGCTTTTGCACGGTCAAAATTGGCTTTAGGCGTTCCACCTACTGAAAAATAAACACTTGGAATATAAGGTTCTGTAGTAAAAAAGCCAAAATCTTCGGCGCCCATTCCCGAGTTATTTGGCGGCGTTAAAGCATCTTGTCCCATTTTATTTACTAATGTTTGTTTTACTCGCTGGGCAAGCGCTTTATCATTCTGTGTTGGTGGAAACGAAAACTCGCTAACGGTTACTTCTGGTAATTTATCATCAGGCATGCCTGCCGTTTTAGCCGTACCAATCGCAATGCGCTTTATCGCAGCAAGTAATTGATCTCGTACTCTAGGGTTTAAACTACGAACGGTTAACTGTAAATGCGCTTTATCAGAAATAATATTATGCTTTGTGCCTGAATGAAAAGCGCCTACAGTAACAACGCCGGCATCTCTTGGCGCTAATTCACGACTAACAATAGTTTGTAAATTATTCACAATTTGACTCGCGATCATAATTGGGTCTTTACCTTGATGTGGATACGCACCATGTGAACCAACACCATGAACAATAATGTCTACCGTATCAGCGCCAGCATAAGGTGAACCTTCATCAACAGTAACTTTACCGGCAACTGCAGCGGCATTTACATGAAACGCAAAAGCATAATCAGGTTTAGGGAAACGCTGCCATAAATTATCATCCATCATGGCTGAAGCACCGGGGCCACGCTCTTCTGCAGGTTGGCCGATCAACATTAATGTACCTGACCACTGTTCTTTAATCGAAGCCATATAACGAGCAGTGCCCACTAAACTAGTAATATGAACATCGTGTCCACAGGCATGCATAACACCCACGTTTTCACCATTCCAATCTTTCATCACAGCTTTTGAAGCATTAACTAATCCAGACTGCTCGGTTACAGGTAAACCATCCATATCAGCACGCATCATTACTGTTGGGCCTTTACCATTTTTCATAATGGCAACAATACCTGTACCGCCCACGTTTTCAGTAACTTCAAAACCCACCGCTCTAATTTCTTTTGCCAAACGTTTAGCTGTTTCAAATTCCATTAACGATAATTCAGGGTTACGGTGAAAGTGATCCCATAGAGGCGCTAAATGGTCTTGGTAATCTTTTTCAATGACTGACTTAATGTCGCTTGCCTGTGTCTGAACACACAATAGTGCCAGCGATGTTATTAATAAACTTTTAGTAAAATTTTTCATCTTATTTCCCTAATCAATTATATTATTTTTATCATGTTGTTTTTAATAGTGAATATTCTATTTGTAAATAGCCTAAAACCAAAAATTATAGTCACTTATAGGTAAGCTAAACCTTTATTAATACTGAAAATATCATGTTTATGCAATAAATCACATTGGCTATAGTCTTTAAACGAATATTATATTGATT
>JAQWHO010000383.1 GCA_029249355.1 Thalassotalea sp. | reverse complement strand
TACAAGGACTTAAATATAACCCTGAATCACTTGGATGGGACAAAATAGCAGAGCAATTATTAACGCAGTCTCGTACCTCAAATGTAGTACGCACCACGAAAGAAACTGATATAAATGTTGCGGTTAATTTAGATAAAGTCGGCACAGTAAATATTAAAACCGGTTTAGGATTTTTCGACCACATGCTTGAACAAATTGCGACACACGGAGGTTTTTCAATGGAAATTAATGTCGATGGCGATTACCACATTGATGAGCACCATAGTGTTGAAGATACCGCTCTTGCGCTAGGGCAAGCATTAAAAGAAGCCTTAGGTGATAAGCGTGGAATCGGTCGCTTTGGTTTTGTTTTACCTATGGACGAATGTCGTGCGGAATGTTCTATTGATCTTTCTGGTCGTCCTTGGCTTGAATTTGACGCTAAATTCACCGATAAAAATGTCGGTCAAATGTCAACGCAAATGGTGTCACACTTTTTCCGTTCATTAGCGGACTCTATGGCGATAACATTACACCTTTCAACAACAGAAGGTAATTGTCATCACCAAGTAGAGAGTTTATTTAAAGTTTTTGGTCGCGCATTACGCCAAGCAATTACGGTAAGTGGTGATGTTCTTCCTAGTTCAAAAGGAACGCTTTAATGGCAAGCTCAGCATTAAATCAGCAATATATTGTGATTGTTGATACTGGTTGTGCCAACCTTTCATCGGTAAAATTTGCCGTCGAACGTTTAGGATTCAAAGCAAGTGTTACTGACGATATTGAAAAAATTAAAGCCGCTGACAAAGTTATTTTTCCAGGTGTTGGAACCGCTAAGCATGCGATGAGTAATATAGTCAGTAAAGGCTTAGTTGAAACATTACAGCAATTAACTCAACCGGTTTTAGGTTTTTGTTTAGGTATGCAATTGATGGGACGTTCATCGCAGGAAAGTAGCGAAGAGCAAACCGTACAGTGTCTCAATATTATTCCAACAGATATTAAGCCGCTCGATGCTAAATCGCTTCGTTTACCTCATATGGGCTGGAATACTATAACTTCAATCAAAGCACATCCCGTTTTTGACGGTATTAATGTAAGTGATTACTTTTACTTTGTGCATAGTTTTGCTGCACCGATCAGTGAATATACTGTTGCCAGCTGTACCTACGGCACAGAGTTTTCAGCCGCAATCGCCAAAGATAATTTTATAGGTTGTCAATTTCACCCAGAACGTTCAAGTGAGTTAGGCAGTAAAATAATTAAGAATTTTTTATCACTTTCCGCTTCACAACTAAATTTTCAGGAAGTAGTAACCTTATGATGATCCCTGCGATTGATTTAATAAATGGCCAAGTCGTTCGTTTATTTCAAGGCGATTACGCGCAAAAAACCAATTACCAATACACAGTTCAAGAGCGTCAACAAGCCTATGCGGAATCGGGTGCTACGGTAATGCATTTTGTTGATTTAGACGGCGCAAAAGACAGTACTAAACGTCAATTAGAAACTTTAAAAACCGTTGTTAAACATCCAAGTATGACCATTCAAGTAGGTGGTGGTGTTCGATGTGAAGACGATGTTAAGCAATTACTTGAGCTGGGCGCTGATAGAGTTGTTATCGGCAGTCTTGCAATAAAACAGCCGGAATTAGTCACTCAATGGCTAAAGACTTATGGCAGTGAAAAAATAGTATTAGCACTCGATATTAAAATTGACGAACAAGGCAATAAAACGTTACCTACACACGGTTGGATTGAAGACAGTGGTGTTAACTTAGAAGACTTACTTGCTCAATACCAAGACGCTGGCATCAAACATGTGTTATGTACAGACATAAGTAAAGACGGCACGTTAACCGGCACTAATGTTGAGTTATATCAAGAAGTTTGCGCTAAGTATCCAAACATTGACTGGCAAGCTTCTGGCGGTATAGGGAGCTTAGACGATATTAAAGCGCTTATTCCAACAGGTGTTAGTGGCGTTATTTTAGGTCGCTCATTACTAGAAGGTAAATTTACCCTTGAGGAGGCAATAGCATGCTGGCCAAACGCATAATTCCTTGCCTTGATGTTCGCGATGGCAAAGTCGTAAAAGGTGTCCAATTTCGTAATCATGAAATAATTGGTGATATCGTTCCTTTAGCACAAAAGTATGCTGAAGCCGGTGCCGATGAATTAGTTTTTTATGATATTACCGCCAGCTCAGACGAACGAGTGGTTGATAAAAGCTGGGTCAGTAGAATTGCACAAGTCATTGATATCCCTTTTAGTGTTGCCGGTGGCATTAAAACAGAAAAAGACGCAAAAGAAATTTTAATGATGGGCGCAGATAAAATATCTATTAATTCCCCCGCTCTTCGAGATCCTTCGTTAATTTCACGCTTAGCTGAAGTGTTTGGGCAGCAGTGTATCGTCGTTGGAATTGATAGTTTTTATGATAAAGACTCAGGTATTTATCAGGTGTATCAATTTACTGGTGACGAGCATAAAACCCAACAAACAACATGGACAACATTTGATTGGATACAAGAAGTTCAAAAGCGCGGTGCAGGTGAAATTGTTTTAAACTGTATGAATCAAGACGGCGTAAGACAAGGTTATGATTTAGCGCAACTCAATAAAGCGCGCGAAGTTTGCCAAGTGCCATTAATTGCATCAGGCGGTGCCGGTGAAATAAATCACTTTATTGATGTTTTCAAACAAGCAGATGTTGATGGGGCGTTAGCGGCGAGCGTTTTTCACAAAGGTATTATTCCAATCAATACCTTAAAACAAACATTAAAAGAAAACCAAATAGAGATCAGACTATGTTAGTAACAAACGAAAACAGCCATGAATTAGCATGGGAGAAAATGGACAACCTGATCCCAGCCATTATTCAACATCACAAAACAGGCGCGGTATTAATGCAAGGTTATATGAATCAAGCCTCATTAGCGCAAACCATTAGCTCTGAGAAAGCGACATTTTTTAGTCGTTCAAAACAAGATATATGGGTAAAAGGTGAAACATCAGGAAACTTTCTTAATGTGAAACAAATACTCAGCGATTGCGATAAAGACAGTCTATTAATCGCTTGTGAACCTATCGGGCCAAGTTGCCATTTAGGCACCGAATCTTGTTTCCCGGAACAAAAATTAACGCAGCAAAACTTTTTAAGTCAATTAGAGCAAGTGATTGAAAGTCGTAAAAATGATGCTCCTGAAGACAGTTATACTGCTCATTTATTTTCACGCGGCACAACAAAAATAGCGCAAAAAGTGGGTGAAGAAGGTGTTGAAGTTGCTTTAGCTGCCGTTGCTGAAACCAAAGATGATTTACTCGGCGAATGTGCAGACTTGTTTTATCACACATTGGTATTGCTACAAGATCAAAAAATTGATTTAGCTGAAGTGATGAGCGTTTTACAAAAGCGTCATAATAAATAAACATATTATCTGAGATAAGTGATTTGTTAATAAAAGGTATCTTCATCTTAATATGAGATACCTTTATTTTTCTTCACGCTATACTGATTATTAACCTTACAGAAGGGCTTTCGACACATTTAACGCGTAAATTAGGCTATTTAATGTTAAAACGTTCCCCATTTAGCAACACAGCTTTCATATTACTCTTTGTACTACAAAGTTTTTTTTGTGCCTCTATTAGCCAAGCAGAACAAGTAGTCATTTATATTCGTGATGATGTTTATGACGATTATTTGAAGTTTGTCGATGGCAAAGATATTCTAGAGATCCGAGACTTTTCTGGTAAAACCATTCGTCGTGATGTCGTAGATATGGTAATTGCACAACAAGCTTTAAAAATAGGCGGATTTGAACATACTTTTGACTATGTTCCAGGTAAATTAAACTTTCGAAACACCAAATTACTCGAAGAAGGTGAACTACTTATTAGTTTCGATTCGTACTGGTTAACAGATGCTCAAAGAATAGAAGACGATGTCTACATTTCACAGCCACTCATTAACAATGGCGAATATATTGCGGGTATCTATACCAATCCAAAAAACTCTGCGGTGTTAGCTATAAACTCGCTCGAAGATTTATCGCAATTTACCTCTGTTTCTACGCCAAAATGGGCGACAGATTGGAAAACACTACAAACGTTACCATTAAAAGAATTAATTCGTGAAGATGAATGGCTCAGCCAAGCAAGAATGGTAAATTTAGGTTGGATAGACTTTATGCTCATGGCGTTTCATTCAACAGAAGATCAATCGTTTACTATGGAGAAAATTCATTTAGTTCCGGTAAAAAATATCGGTATAGAATTAAAAGACAGTCGCCATTATGTGATCAGCAAAAAACATCCACTTGGCTCAGAAGCCATTAAAGCAATCAATATTGGTTTATCTGTAATAAGAAAAGAGCAGCGAATAAGCAGTGCTTATAAACAATCTGGCTTCTTTGTCGATAAAAGCAGAGTTAAAATCCTTAATAAATAATTCCCAACCAAATCCCACCAACTAAATGCAGCATTCAAAAGACATAAAACGGTAACAATAATATCAAAAATCATTGAAGTTTCATTAACAAAAATGTAATATACGCGCCCTACTATTTACGGAATTCTAAAACGGCTAAGGATTAGCAATGTTTAAATATTGGTCCCTTAAAAAATACGGTAAAAAATTACTCCCTTATCTCGAAAAAAAATTCGGGAAACGAGAATTCTATAGTTCATCTGAAATTAGAACAGTTGTTTATCAAAAAGATTTTAATCCCAGTTATTTACCTTTGGGATATATTTTATTTTTAGACCCAAAAGAAATTCAGCAAACATTTTTTATTGAGTTCCCTCAGTTGAATATCAATGAATATAAACAAGAAATCTTGAATTATTTAGATAAAAAAAGTTATCAAGGTTACCTGCAAGTTCTAGAGCACGCAGCTTAATCAGCCGGTATACTTTCTCATTTTCATCTATACAAAATCGATTAAACATGGTCAAATAAATTTATATTATTTAACCATGTTTTTTTATGTCTGAATTTCAGCCCCTAACTTCTTGGCAAGTCAAAACCTTCAATCAGTTATCACTTAATGAATTATATGATGCATTAAAGCTGCGTATTGATGTTTTTGTCGTCGAACAAACCTGTTATTACCCCGACTTAGACGATCTTGATCGCCATCCCGAAACACGCCATATATTTTCTTATAATGGAAAAGGTGAAATGGTTGCGTATTTACGCATTTTAGCAAAAGGTCTCTGTTATCAAGAGCACCCTTCGATTGGTCGAGTTATTATCGCTGAACAAGCAAGAGGCAAAGGGTTAGCTCACCAATTGATTCAAAAATCATTAGAGGTTTGCTCCGGCTTATTCCCCCATCAAATCATTAAAATATCTGCACAAGAGCACTTAGAGCAATTTTACAATCATCACGGTTTTAAAAAATGCTCAGACATGTATTTAGAAGACGGGATCCCACATATTTCAATGTTACAGACACCCTAACTAAAATATTAGGGTGCATTAACATTTACTCATTTAGTTTATGTAACTAGACCAGAACAAATAAACGAATATTTTCAATCGCTAAAATAATAATTGAGATGAAACTCGACATCATTCCTAGAAAGCGAAATTTACTTGGTCCTGTTGAGTGCGTGATTGCGATGCTATGTAATACCCTACCAATGAAAAATGCAGCTCCAACAACGTGTAACAACACAGGCACGCTGCCATTTATTTCAGCACAAGCGAGCAGTAAAAAAGCAATCGGCGTATATTCAGCAAAGTTACCATGTACTCTAATGGCTTGTGCTAAAGGTTCATGCCCTCCGTCTCCAATTCCTGTTTTAAAACGGTAGCGTAATTTAATAATACGCACCGCTAATACGATATAAAGTAAGCCGAGTAATGAAAGGTATAAGCCAGTGATTGAAAGGTTCATCATTATTGTTCCACAGAATGTAAAATTTAAAACAAACTATATTGTACTTAATTAATAATTTAAATTAAGTGGTTGAATGTGAAAGTTCACAGCGAAATATGTCAGTATTTCGATAGAAATAAAAAAGTCAGTAATTTACATTACTGACTTTAGAAAACAATTAAAAATATAAGTTAATCGTATTTTAGCTTAACTCTTTCGCTAAAAGCGCACTTACTTCATCAACAGGTTGTGTACCGTCAATAGTTAAGTAAGAACAAGCACCAGCAGACGCTTCTGCTTGGTAATAGCTCACTAATGGTTTAGTTTGTTCGTGATAAATACCTAAACGCTTACGTACAGTTGCTTCTTCATCATCTGGGCGAATAGATAATTCATCACCTGTTTCATCATCCTTACCTTCTTCTTTCGGCGGATTATAAACAATATGATAAACACGACCTGAACCAGCATGAACACGACGGCCACCCATACGTTCAACAATCACTTCATCTGGCACATCAAATTCGATAACACTGTCAACTGATACACCGTTTTCTTTCATCGCATCCGCTTGTGGGATTGTGCGAGGAAAACCGTCTAATAAAAAGCCCGCTTTACAGTCATCTTCTGCAATACGTTCTTTCACTAAACCGATGATTAATTCGTCAGAAACTAATTGCCCAGCATCCATCACAGCTTTAGCTTTTTGACCTAAGTCAGTGCCTGCTTTTATAGCAGCGCGAAGCATGTCGCCTGTTGAAATTTGTGGAATGCCAAATTTAGCCATTAAAAATTGTGCTTGAGTACCTTTACCAGCGCCTGGAGCACCTAACAAAATTATTCGCATAGAATGTTGCCCTATATGTTTAATATACTTATTTGGCTGTAAAACTAAGTGTTAAATAGTACGTATTAAATAACGTCGTAAAATTATATTTTAAGTGACAACTTAATCGATAATTCAACAGCCAAATCAGTCTATTTTATTGTTTCTTTAAAGTTGCCACACTATACATATTCACTTGTTGTCAAACAAGTAGCATTTCAAGGTATACAACAAAAAAGGGGCAAAAAAGCCCCTTTTTTCTACTAAAGTCTAATCAAACATTTGTTTGATTTTTACTTTTTATATCCTAGCAATAACTAAGAACCGTTAAACGTTTAATTACTTAGTTAAGCTCAGCATTAATTTATTTAAGCGTGCAACAAAACTTGCCGGATCTTTCAAACTGCCGCGTTCAGCTAACATCGCTTGTTCAAACAACACTTCAGTCCATTGATTGAATTTTTCATCATCCGTTTCATCAGCAACATGTTTCACTAATTCATGCTCAGCGTTAATTTCAAAAATAGGTAATGAATCAGGAACCTCTTGACCGACAGATTGCATTAACTTCATCATTTGGCTACTCATATCGTGCTCATCAGCAACGATACAAGCCGGTGATTCAGTTAGGCGTTGCGACAGCTTCACATCTTTTACTTTACCTTCTAGCGATGCTTTAATGCGCATAACTACCGAGTCAAACTCTTGCTCAAGTTTTTCTTGTGCTTCTTTAGTTTCTGCATCATCCATATCACCTAAGTCTAATCCACCACGAGTCACTGATTGTAATTGCTTACCATCAACTTCGGTTAAGTGACTGACTAGCCATTCATCAATGCGATCAGACATTAATAAAACTTCAATGCCTTTTTTACGGAAAACTTCTAAATGAGGGCTGTTTTTAGCCGCTTCAAAGCTGTCTGCAACTACATAGTAAATTTTATCTTGGCCTTCTTTCATACGCTCAACGTATTCAGGAATTGACACACTTTGAACGGCAGTATCGCTGTCTGTTGAAGCAAAACGTAATAAATTAGCAACTTGTTCTTTATTAGCGTGATCTTCGGCTGGGCCTTCTTTTAATACTTGACCAAATTCATTCCAGAAAACTTGATATTGCTCTTTATCTTTCTTCCCTAATTTCTCAAGCATTTTAAGTACACGCTTAGTACAGCCTTTACGAATAGCTTGAGTAATTTTGTTATCTTGTAAAATTTCACGAGATACGTTTAATGGTAAATCGTTTGAATCTAATAAACCTTTAACAAAACGTAAGTAGGTCGGCATAAATTGTTCTGCGTCATCCATAATGAATACACGTTGAACAAATAATTTCAAACCATGTTGTTTTTCACGGTTATGCATATCAAATGGGGCTTTGCTAGGAATATAAAGTAAAGAAGTATATTCAGTTTTGCCTTCTACTTTATTGTGTTCCCATAAAAGCGGATCACCAAAGTCATGAGATACATGCTTATAAAACTCTTTATATTCGTCATCAGATACTTCAGATTTTTCACGTGTCCAAAGCGCTGTTGCTTTATTAACTGGTTCCCATAAAGCAGGAACAGCATCACGGGCTACAATAGCAGGAGATGTTACATTGCCTTCATCATCTTTCACTTCATCTACGGCTTCAACTGCAGGTACTTCATCTGTTAACATTTCTACAGAAACTGAAATATGATCAGAGTACTTAGTAACAATTGATTTTAAACGCCAGTCATCAGCAAATTCTGATTCATCTTCTTTTAAATGAAGAATGATATCTGTACCACGATTTGACTTTTCAATTTTAGCGGTAGTAAATTCACCTTCGCCAGCTGATGACCATTCAACACCTTCACTTGCAGCAACACCGGCAGCACGTGAACGAACAGTAACACTGTCAGCAACGATAAAAGCGGAATAAAAGCCCACACCAAATTGACCAATTAATTGTGAATCAGACGCTTCATCACCAGACAATTGAGAGAAGAACTCAGAAGTACCTGACTTTGCAATAGTCCCTAAATGGTCAACGATTTGGTCATGAGTCATACCAATACCGTTATCTGAAATAGTCACCGTATTATTTTCTTTATCACAACTTACACGGACACGTAAATCGCCATCACCTTCATATAAGTCAGCTTGAGAAAGTGCTTTAAAACGTAATTTATCGGCAGCATCGGCAGCATTTGAAACTAGCTCACGTAAGAAAATTTCTTTATTTGAGTAAAGTGAGTGGATCATTAATTTGAGTAATTTAGCGTTATCAGTTGCAAACTGATGATTTTCTTTTTGACTAGTTTCTGACATGTGACAAACTTCCTACATTAACTATTTTAAACGATTGGTTAGCGCGAATAATTCGATATACGCGTTGATAGTTAACATGTGGGGTTTAAGAATGTTATTTCAAGAGAAATAATTGAGGTATTTACATATTCAATAAAAACTAATCTAAATACAGCGCTTTATGCGATTGCTTAATTTTTTCAATAATATGCTGCGGCGTGCCTTTACTGACGGCCAAACAGCTTTGTGCTTGATTCATTTCTTCAAACGTATAGGCTTTTTCAATCGTATTTTCCGGTAAACCAAGCTCTCTGAGCATTTGGAATACTCCAATTTCCACCTCAACAATTAAGTCAACTCTGTTTTTTATGAGCATTAGTAAGTTAGCTTCATTTGTTGCGGTTAATTGAAGGTTTACGCCTTCCTCCATCCCTTTCCCCAGAAAAAACTCATGAGGAAATGTCCCCCTTGTAACATTAATAGAATACTCAGCAAGATCATTTTTCGAATTTATTTTTATATCAACGCGCTTTGAAAGTTTGTAAACCGAATGAATAGCTTTAGTTGAAATGGGGCACACCCAATGAAACATTTCTTCTCTGATTGGTGAGCGAAAAATGGAGTAAATCAATGTGTTTTTTTGCGTTCTAGCAAGTGAATATGAGCGTTGCCAAGGATATACATTTATTTCATAAGGAATATTGGCGTGTTCTAAAATAGACTTTACCAGTTCAGTTGAACTACCAGTGAGCTCGCCATTTTTATCTAAATAATTAAAAGGATACCAATTTTCAGTTACTACAGATAAATGATATTTTGAGTCAATATTCTCTAGCGTGTATTCATTCGCATTTATCACATAAGGAAATAACATCAGCAAAATAAAGCTAAAAAAACTCATCAATTTTTGATAATTGAAAACGCAGACATGAACCTTTAATCGCAAAATTATTGCCCTTTCTCTAGTCATAGATTAGTCATAGATTAATCATAGATTAGTCATAGATTAGTCATAGATTAGTCATAG
>JAQWHO010000382.1 GCA_029249355.1 Thalassotalea sp. | reverse complement strand
CTCATAAAGCAATAACTTATTCTAAAAACTTAAACATAATGAGTAATAAAGCCTAATGCCATAATTGCCAAATAGGGGAAACACCTTCTGGCATCACTAAATTACGGCCTAAATCTGACCATTTACTAGGGTAGTGAAAATCAGACCCCATAGAAGCATGTAAATCATATTCTAAACAAAAGCTTAGCATTAAACGGCGCTGATCGTTATTCATTTGCGGTAAAACAATTTCTAAACCATCGCCTGAAGCTTCTTTAAATTGCACCACTAACCTACGTAACCACTTGGTGGATAAATCATAACGCACAGGATGCGCCATAACCGCAGTGCCACCGGCTTGATGGATAACTTCAATAGCATGCTCTATGGAACACCAAGTAGGCTTCACATAGGCACGTTTACCTTTGCCAATATATTTATCAAAGGCTGACTGCATTTTAGAAACATCGCCTTGTTGATACAGCACTTTAGCAAAGTGTGCGCGTGTAATAGAGCCGTCACCTGCGAATGCTTTAGCTTTATCGTAGATATTATCAAAACCACATTTTGCTAATTTTTCACCCATTGCTAATGCACGGTTTTCTCTAGCTTCTTGTTGTTCGTGAATGAGTTGCTTTAACTCAGCAGAAGTCTTGTCGATATTTAACCCAACAATATGAATTTCAAATCCCTGCCAAGCGGTTGAAATTTCAATACCGTCGATCAGTTTTATTGGATGATTTTTTTCTACGATATACGCTTTAGCAATATCAAGCGCTGCTGTTGTGTCATGATCAGTGATCGCCAAAACATCAATTTGAAAGTTAACTGCACGTTCTATCAACTCTTCAGGAGTTAGACCACCGTCAGAGCACTTGGTATGGCTGTGAAGATCAACACGACGATTTTTTAAATCGGCAAAATTTTCGGTTGACATCAATGGCATAATAAGTTCTTCTATAGAGGATTTTTTCGCAAACTCATTTTACTTAGGTTAATAAACGAATGATACAAGTAAAACAAACTAATTCATTAATTTGGTGGTGGCATAACTCTACATAAGTGGGTTGTGATAGTTTGCTTTTCATAAAAGAAATCGCAAAAAATATTCTGAAAACCCGCTTAATCACTTAAGCGGGTTTTTCTTTTTTAAACGTTTTAAATTCAAATATACATAAAAAATAAGGGTTAACAATGTTAACAACACGAGTAAAAAGTTGGTTTATATGGTGGCTTCAGCCTATTTACGCTGGTTGACCGAACTTAATAATTTAACAGATTTAGGAAATAATCATGATCATCATATTAAAACCACAAGCGTCTGAAAAAGATGCGAATGAAATTTTAGATAAAATATCCAGCCTGGGTTTAAAACCACTTTATATGCCGGGCATTGAACGCACTGTGCTTGGTGCTTTGGGCGACGAACGCGTCTTACGCCAACTTCACCTTGATAGCTACCCTATGGTAGACGAAATCAAACCTGTGCTTAGCCCATATAAATTAGTGAGCCGAGAGCTTCAAGCGCATGACTCAATCGTCTCTATTGGCGGCGTAAAAGTTGGCGGCGGTAATTTTACCGTTATTGCCGGACCTTGCTCTGTGGAAAGCGAAGCACAATTGTTTGGCGTCAGTGAAATGATTAAGCAACAAGGCGTTCCTTTATTACGTGGTGGTGCTTTTAAGCCAAGAACAAGCCCATACAGTTTCCAAGGGTTAGGACTTGAAGGGTTAAAATTACTTAAAGCGGCGAAAGAAAAATATGATTTACCGGTAGTTTCTGAAATTATCGATCCTAATGACGCTAAATTAATGCATGAGTACGTTGATTGTTATCAAATTGGCGCGCGCAATATGCAAAACTTCCGTTTACTTGAAGCGGTTGGTGAGCAATCTGACAAAGCTGTTTTATTAAAACGTGGCATGAGCGCAACGCTTGAAGAGCTGTTACTCGCAGCAGAATATATAATCAATGCTGGTAATCCGAATGTTATCTTATGTGAACGTGGCATTCGCACTTTTGAAACCGCAACCCGCAATACCTTAGACTTAAACGCTGTAGCGTATTTAAAAGAAAAATCTCATTTACCGGTATTTGTCGATCCATCACATGGTACTGGCGTTAGATCATTAATTAACCCACTTTCACGTGCAGCAGTTGCAGTAGGCGCCGATGGAATTATCGTTGAAGCGCATTTAAATCCTAAAGAAGCACTTTCAGACGGGCATCAAGCCTTAACAGCTGACGATTTCGCCACATTAATGGCTGATATAAAACCTTTTGTATCAGCAGCAGGTAAAACATTATGATGGCGATATTCAACCCAAATGCCCAAAGTGAAATAGGCTCCGTCAATACGCTTTCAAGCAAAGCGAGTTACCAATCAGATCCTTTAACTCTATTTAAGAAGCTATGCGGTAATAAAAGTAATAATATTTTACTTGAGTCGGCTGAAATAGATAAAAAGCATCAGCTAAAAAGCCTTTTGTTAATCGATGCTGCAGTAAAAATTGTTTGTAATGGCGATAAAGTGAGCTTCACACCTCTAAGTGTCAATGGTGAAGCGGCTATTACATTTGCCAAGCAGCAATTAGCAGAACATGCATCGCTAGTATTTAAAGATAAAGTTTTACACGCGACGTTTGCAGAAACATCACAAACACTCGATGAAAAATCACGCTTGTTAGCGACAAATCCTTTCCAGAGTTTACGCATATTTAAAAAGCTTAAAAATGAAACTCATCACCCTTTTGCTGTATTTCTTGGCGGCGCTTTTGCTTTTGATATGATCACCATGAGCGAAAAATTACCAACAGTAAAAGACAGTGAAAATACCTGCCCAGACTTCGTCTATTACCTGGCTGAAACATTAGTCGTTATTGATCATGAAAAGCGTTCAAGTGAAGTGATTGCCAATGTTTTCTCTGGCCCAAATCAGCAAAAATGTCACTTTGAAATAGCGCGACGATTATCAGCAATTAAAGCCTTGGTTGAAAGTGATATCGCACCACCACAAACTGAATGTATCGAATTAGACGAACCAGTAACTTTAACGTGCGATATCAGCGATGAACAATTTTGCGAAACTGTTGTCGCTTTAAAAGAGCACATAAAAGCAGGCGATATCTTTCAAGTAGTCCCTTCTCGCACCTTTAGTTTAGCGTGTGAAGATACCTTTAATGCCTATTTGGCATTACGAGAAAGCAATCCAAGTCCGTACATGTTTTATTTTCAAGATGAAGATTTTTGTATGTTTGGCGCATCTCCTGAATCTGCGATTAAATATCAGCAACATAACAGGCAAGTTGAAATTTATCCGATTGCTGGTACAAGGCCACGTGGTTATAAAGAAAATGGCGAATTTTCTCTGGATTTAGATTGCCGAATAGAATTGGAATTACGCCAAGATAAAAAAGAGTTATCTGAGCATATTATGCTGGTTGATTTAGCCCGTAATGACGTAGCTCGCGTTAGTAAAGCTGGCACTCGTCATGTTGCTGATTTGCTCAAAGTTGATCGTTACTCGCACGTTATGCACTTAGTTTCACGTGTTTGCGGCACGTTAAGCGATGATTTAGATGCACTTCATGCATATCAAGCTTGTATGAATATGGGAACCTTATCAGGTGCTCCTAAAGTAAGAGCAACTGAATTAATAAGACAGTTTGAAGGTAAACGCCGAGGAAGTTATGGCGGTGCTGTAGGTTATTTAACTGGCGATGGCGATATGGACACTTGCATTGTTATTCGCAGCGCCTTTGTCAAAAATGCTATCGCTCACGTACAAGCGGGTGCAGGTGTGGTATTTGACTCAGATCCTCAGGCCGAAGCCAATGAAACACGTCAAAAAGCGCAAGCGGTGATCAACGCCATTAAAAAAGCAGCAACGATGAGAAATCTAACATCATTGCATGAAAAATCTGCTGAACAGGAGATAAAATAATGTCGTTATCTTCTACAAATGAAAAGAGTACTAACGTAGAGAACTCATGCCTACAGAGAACTGAAACTAAAGCAAAAATCTTTATGTTGGATAATTTAGATTCGTTTACCTACAACTTAGTCGATGAATTTCAATGCTTAGGCTATGAACCAACCATTTATCGTAACACCATTAGTGCAGATTATATTATTGAACAAATAGAAGCTTGTTCCTCTCCCGTTTTACTCGTGTTATCGCCAGGCCCTGGTGAGCCAAGTAATGCAGGATGTTTAATGGCGTTAATTAAAAAGACCGCAGGAAAATATCCTATTTT
>JAQWHO010000381.1 GCA_029249355.1 Thalassotalea sp. | reverse complement strand
ACAGGAGGGTTTACAACGCCGCGAGTCCATTTTGATTGTCGACCTGCATTAACAAATTTTGTCTCTTTTTTCATAAAGCCCGTGCTCATATTTTAGTAAATTAAACCAATACTCGATTATACCTGCTATTCTTAACCAGCCACTCTAGACCAGCCTTTCTTACAACATCAGATAACCATCTAGCCATCTAAATAGCCAATTATTATTAAGGTTATAACGTGAAATTCATTCAGTTGCACGAAGTTTTTTATAACTATTTATTTATAAAATGCATAATCACGATAAGAATTTAGCTAAATAAATTCATCTGTGCATCGGTTATTTGTGAAAAGCTTGTTCCAATGAAGGGTAAAATGGCATCAGCAACCGTCATTAGCTGTTTATCAACATATACTTGGTAATCAAGCGGCGCACTTACATAACCTTTCGCTTGAGGTCCAACAGTCGTTAAGTAGTACTCTATCCAGCCTCTCTTTTGAAATTTTAGAGGTCTGTTTGCTTTAAGGTTAATGTTGTCTGCCAACCGAGCAGCTTTAATGTGTGGAGGAACATTTTTGACATATTGATCAAGTTTTCGACGAATTCGTTTACGGTAAATCAATAAATCGTCTAACTCACCGTTTTTAGTTTTATTAACCATATCAATAATATATTGTTCTACTTCTTCGCCATTAAAAACTTTCATATAAAGTTCGCGTTGAAATTGTTTAGCTAATTCAGTCCAGTCAGTTCTTACACTTTCAAGCCCTTTAAATATCAGCTTTTGCTCGCCTTCTTTTAAAACGATACCGGCATAACGTTTTTTTGTACCTATTTCTAACCCACGAATGGTTGGCATAAAAAACTGGGTAAAATGTGTTTCAAATTCAATTTCTAACTGACTATCAATATCAAAGTCCGTTTTAAGCTTTATATGCCACTTTTCATTAATAAATGTTTGCAGATCTTGACCTAAGTGTTGACATTGTTCTAAGGTTTTTTCATCGCCCACATGAACAAATATTGAGTCCGTATCACCATAAATCACTCTATAACCTTTATCTTCTATCCAAGCTTTAGTGACTTTTAGTAATTCGTGACTCCGTTTGGTGATAGAGCCAGCCAATCTTGGATCAAAAAATCGACAACCGGTTGAGCCTAATATGCCATAGAACGAATTCATGATGATTTTAATGGCTTGCGATAAAGCGGCGTTGTTATCTTTTTTGGCTTTATCTCGCTCTAACCATAGTTCATTAATAATGTCGGGTAAAAAATGCTTATCTCTTGAAAATAATGCGCCATCAAAACCTTTGATCGCGTTATCAGGATTGTTCAATCCTTCAATCATGCCCATAGGATCAATATTAAAAGAACGAATAATACTCGGATATAGGCTTTTAAAATCAAGCACTAACACGTTTTTATATAAACCAGGGATAGAGTCCATGACATAACCGCCCGGAGAAACGAGCCCTTGAAGGCCGTCCCCCATATTAGGTGCTACATAACCAGCTCGGTGTAGTTTAGGTAAATACAAATTAGTAAATGCGGCAACAGAACCGCCTATTCTATCAACCGTTAAGCCGGTTAATTGTGCACGTAGCATGGCAAATTCAAGTAATTGCGTGTGCTCAAAAATTAACGTGACCAAGCGGCAATCTTCAAGATTATATGCCGCTAACGCTAATTTATCATGATGAAAATTATTGGTGATTTCTTTTACTCGATTATCAACATCATCGACTTTTTTATGTAAACCTAATAATTGGCTTGAAACATAATCAAGTGAAAAACTGGGAAAATTAAAGGTAGCAGTTTTTAATAAATCGATTCCATCTAAAATAATACGGCCGTTTACATCGATAAATTGTTGATCACTACTTTTATTTTTTCGCCAACGAGGTGCCCTACCATCACGCGCAATGCTAAATTCAATCCCATGTAAATCACAACGTTTTTGTAGTAGAGCAAAATCAAACTGGATAACATTCCAGCCGATGAGCACGTCAGGATCATTATCACTAATCCATTGTACTAATGTGCCCAGTAATGCTTGTTCATCCGCTACCCAAATGATGTTATGTAGAATGTTTTCTATTTCTTCATGTGATAATTTTTTAGATGTCTGAGATAAATTTTGATCACCGATCATCAAAACTTTTTTTAAAGGTTTTCCGTCAAGATCGTCAGAATATAAGCCAATGGAATAAAGCTCTCCTTGCATAGAACATTCAATATCTAATGACACCATTGATAAGTTAAGTTTATCTAACGTTTCACTCGCTGCTATACACCGAGATTTATCAGCAATGTTAACGGGAAATTCAATAGCACGTTGTTGACGAGTTAATAATTGATTTTCAGCCAAAGTAAATTGCGCACTTGCCGTAATAAAACGTTCCATTAAGTAACGTTCTTCAGGGCGAAAGTCATCCTCGTAACATTTAACGTCATGTAACTTCAAAACATCTCGAGCACGATAAAACTCGCGCATCGTCGAAAAATAAAGGGCTATTACGGGAACTTGTGAAAACGTCTTTAAAGCCACGGCTTTAATATCGCTTACTATTACGTCATGTTTTGATAGACAGTTTTCTACTGTGGCTTGTTGATCAACTTCAATAAAAAATACCGCATTTTCATGCTTAACCAATATATTTTTGACACCAGCTTCAGTTTTCAACCAGAAAGAAAGCTCAATTCCTTGTTTAGTATCATAAGCTTGGCGAGTTAGTATAAAGCCACTCAAACTCGCATTATTGGTTTTTACCGAAGAAATTGTCATGAAAAGGTTCTAATCGCGCCTAATAACCTGTTATTATATACAGCATTGTATGATAAAAATTACTTTATGGATAGTTGGCCTCAGCCTCGAACTTACTTTTTATGTTAACAGATAAAATAAAACAGATAATACGCACGGCTTACAAGACTATTGGTGAAAATTTACCTAACTTTAATCCTCGAAAACAACAAACCTTTTTAATTGCCGAAATAGCAAAAACCCTAGCCGGTGATTATGACAAGAGTCGTAAAATTATCACCATTGAAGCCGGTACAGGTACGGGTAAATCATTGGCTTATGCTTTAGGCGCAATCCCATTAGCTTTGTCACGTCAAAAAACCGTGTGTATTTCTACAGCTACCGTTGCTTTACAAGAGCAATTAGTCGATAAAGATTTACCCTTTTTAAAAGAACACTCTGGATTAAATTTTAAGTTCAGTTTAGTTAAAGGACGACAACGCTATGTTTGCCGACAAAAATTAGCGGCCGCTGCTACTCAGCATGATAATCCCCAAGCGGGTTTCACCTTTGCAGAAAAACCGAGTGCGTTAGACATAAAATTACTCAACAATCTAAACAAAGCATTGAAAAATGATCAGTGGCAAGGCGATATTGATTCTTGGGCAGATCCAATTCCTCATTATATCTGGCAACAAATTCAAGCGGATAAACACAGCTGTTTAAAAAGTCTTGCTGAGCATGCACATTGTCCTTTTCATAAAGCAAGAGAAGCCATGGAAGCGTGTGAAGTATTAGTCATAAACCACAGTTTATTATTGGCTGATTTAGAGTTAGGCGGAGGGCGAATTTTACCTTCACCAGAAGATATTTTTTATATTATTGATGAAGCTCATCACCTACCAAAGGTAACGCGTGACCATTCTAGCGCAAGCGTTACTTTAAAGGGAGCCATTGACTGGCTTGAAAAGTTAAAAGAGTTATCGGCAAAGTTATCTAAATTAGTAAAATCGCAAGCGGTCATTAGTCCGTCAATAAAGCTGAGTGATGATTGCCAAGATTTAATCATTGAATTGAATAAAGTAGTGACGTTTATCGACAATAATCAAGCATTATATTTTGCTGAAAAGGAGAAGAAAACCTCTCGCTTTAGTAATGATGATGACGCAGCAATTTATCGTTATGAAAACGGGATAATCCCTCAAAATTTAAAAAACTGGGCAGAAGATTTAACCGAACTCAGCAAGAAATGTCTTACCCATAGCAATAAACTTTATAACCTATTAATGGAGTCGGTAAAAGACGGCGATGTGCAAATGTATTTAGCTGAGCCGGCCTTGGCTGAGTGTGGTTTTATGATACAACGGCTAGAAAACTTTAATGCACTATGGGCAATGTATGCGGTATCTGATAATGAAAAAGGTGCGCCGATGGCACGCTGGATGGAAAAAATCATCGGAAAACGTCAAGACATCTTATTATCGGCTTCACCGATTGAAGTAGGTTTTACCTTAGAAGATAACTTGTGGTCTAAATGTGAAGGCGCTGTTTTATGTTCCGCCACTATTTTAGCCTTAAATTCATTTGATCATTTTAGGCGACAAGTGGGTTTACAAACTAACGATGGTACGCAATACCAAAAAGTTGATTCACCTTTTGATTATCAAAACAACGCTAAGTTAATTGTCCATTCAATGAAAAATGAACCAAGTGCTCCGAACTTTACTGATGAGTTAATCAAAGAACTTCCTGATATTATTAAGAAAGATAAAGCGACGCTCGTGCTTTTTTCTTCATATTGGCAAATGGAACAAGTCGCAAAAGCATTAAGAGAAGTTCATAAACTGGCCATTCAAGTACAAGGTGAGCAATCTAGGCAGCACATTATTGAACAACATAAAAAATTATGTGATCAAGATAAAGTCAGTATTATTTTTGGGACACAAAGTTTTTCTGAAGGATTAGATTTACCGGGTAAATATTTAACCAATTTAATTATTACTAAGTTACCTTTTTCTGTGCCGACGTCCCCTGTAGAAGAAGCTCAAGCTGAATACATTACTACGAAAGGTGGTAATCCATTTATGTCGATTTCAGTACCAGAAACCTCTAAGAAGCTTGTTCAAGCAACTGGACGTTTATTAAGAAACGAACAAGACACTGGCACAATTACGATAATGGATAAACGCTTAGTAACTAAGCGCTATGGTAAAGATCTACTCAATGCACTCCCACCTTATCAAAGAGGTTAAGCGATTCTAACAAAAGTCAATTCATTCATATCAAAGTGATTTATTCTCATCAGGCACAGAGAAATAATCACGCCCTGACTGACTTAATTGCCGAGGAACTTCCATTGGCACATGAATACCTACGTTAGCTTTTGCGCCAATGATATTATCTATAATATCTCTACCTTCTGCAGAGTATAAAAACCAATAAGGGGGAAAGTTAATATCGGTACTTTTTTTCTGCCAAAACGCTTTATAGGGCAAATAGTGGTTATCATCGGGATCAGCATCACCCATATGCATAATTGTCGATGAATCATTGAGGGTGACTCGAAAAACAATATTCTCTATATCTGCTCGACTAGGCCAGCCCGCATGTGGAATTCTTACCGCATCAATTGTTAAGTTTTCCATTTCAAGCTGCCATGGTTGATCACCAAAATCGAGTTTTACACCCACTAATCTTTCTGGTGAAATTAAAGCGTCACCCTCTGTTAAATGTGCCGTTACTTTATCAATAGCTTGCTGAGGGGCGACTAATTTTGTATCTGGAAATTCTAATAGGTAATTAACAACCTCATCTACCGCGAAATGATCTCGATGGGCATGGCTAATGAAAATGACATTAATGTGATTAAATGGCGCTATACCGTTATTTATTTTGCTTTTAAGAGAATCTGGAACGAGTTGATAAATGCGAATGTTGTCATGAAAAAATGGATCAAATAAAATTTTATTGTGATTAACGTTGATAAATAGTGCTTCATTCCCTAAATATTTAACATAGTTTTTAGACTTTTGTGAATGGTTGTTTGAGTTTTGTGAATAGTTGTTAGCGTCTTTTGAATCTAACGCTAAAATAGTCGTCATGCTTTGCTCAGGCTTCTCACTGGGATGAAAATCATGTGCATGAGTAAACAACAAGCCATTTAAACTAATAAAAATGATAATTAATTTATACATACAAACCTTATTGTTTCTATTATTTTAAGTAATTATCTTCCTGTTTCTCGAAGGTAATTTCAACAGGTTATTTGAATTGTTAATGGTTTAAATATTTTTAAATATAAAGATATGTATTTGACAAAGCCTAAAGTGATGTTGATTTGTTATCTTCTTAGTTATAATACGCGCCGAACTTTTACAGTATTAAATTATTCGGAAATTCACCCTCCGAGATAAACCTGAGAATATTATGTCTACAAAGCTTGCACCAACTTCTTTAACGTCTCAACTAACACCTAAACTGACATCCCAACAAAAGACTCAGTTAGCTAAATTAGAGAAGCGTTTACGTCGTCATGTGGGGCAAGCCATTGCACAATATAATATGATCGAAGACGGTGATCGCATTATGGTGTGTTTATCG
>JAQWHO010000380.1 GCA_029249355.1 Thalassotalea sp. | reverse complement strand
CCAAAACGGCGTTCGTCTTCTCCACCTTCTCCAGAGTTTGAGTAACCGCCTAAACGGTTCATCGCTATCGCTAACGCTTCATGAGCTTCCGGGCTTAATGCGCCAATAGACATTGCTGCACTGTCAAAACGTTTAAACATTTCACTGTCAGCTTCAACTTGGTCAATGCTGATAGATTTAGTGTCTTCTTTGAATCCTAATAAATCACGCAAAGCTGCCGGTGGACGATTGTTAACTTCATCAGCGAATTTACGATATTTATCATATTCGCCACTGCGAACAGCGTCTTGCAAATAATTAACAACATTCGGGTTATAAGCATGGTATTCACCACCATGAACATATTTAAGAATGCCGCCATGACTCATTTTTTGATGCGCTAAAAAGGCTTTGCGAGCGAGGTTAATATTGTCTTGCTCAATATCTTCAAAGTCTGCACCTTGGATCCTACTTGGTAAGTCAGGGAAACAAAGCTGCATAATATTTTGGTTTAAACCAATGACTTCAAATAAGCCTGCACAACGATAACTTGCTATCGTTGAAATACCCATTTTAGACAATATTTTTAACAAGCCTTTGTTGATACCTTCGCGGTAATTCATTACTGCTTGACGAGCGGTTAAATCAATTTGTCCTTGGTCAACAAGTTGTTCAATGGTTTCAAAAGCAAGATATGGATAAACTGCTGTTGCACCTAAGCCAAGTAACACGGCAAATTGATGTGAATCACGAGCAGAAGCGGTTTCTACAATAATATTTGAATCACAACGCAGTTGCTTATCAACTAAACGTTTTTGTACAGCGCCAACTGCCATCGCAGCTGGAATAGGTAGCATACCCTTATGAATTTGACGATCAGATAGCACTAATACAACTGTGTCTTTATTACTGACAAGATCTTCAGCTTCATCACATAAGCGTTTAATTGCAGCTTCTAACCCTTCGTCTTGATCATAATTTAGCGCTAATGTATCGCAACGGTAATGTTTAGGATCAAGCTCGCGTATTTGTTTCAGGCCGGTATACATTAATACAGGCGACTCAAATAAAACACGATCAGCATGGCTGGTTGTTTCGTTGAAAACATTATGCTCACGACCAATACAGGTACCCAATGACATAACATAGCGTTCACGCAATGGATCTATCGGCGGGTTGGTAACCTGCGCAAATTGCTGACGGAAGTAATCAAATAACGTACGCGGTTGGCTTGAAAGCACAGCCATCGGTGTATCATCACCCATAGAACCTGTTGCTTCTTGACCATTTTCAGCCAGTGTTTTTACAACTTGCTGAATTTCTTCGTAGCTGTAATTAAACATTTTATGGTATTGCGACATTTCTAAATCGCTAAAAACTCGTTTACCAATTTGTTCGGCATCAAGTTCATGAAAAGGCACCAATCGACGAATGTTTTTGTTTAACCACTCACGATATGGATGACGTTCTTTTAAGTCGTTATCAATATTGTTAGAGGTGAAAATTTTACCTGTATAAGTGTCGATCGCTAGCATTTCACCTGGGCCAACACGGCCTTTCTCAACCACTTCATCTTCACCGTAATCCCAAATACCGACTTCTGAAGCAAGGGTAATAAAACCATCACGTGTGATAACGTAACGCGCAGGGCGCAAGCCGTTTCGATCAAGGTTACAAGCAACATGTCGACCATTGGTTACAACTACCCCTGCAGGACCATCCCATGGTTCCATGTGCATAGAGTTAAATTCATAAAAGGCTTTTAAATCTTCATCCATTAAAGGACTGTTTTGCCATGCAGGTGGCATTAATAAACGCATGCCGCGATATAAATCCATACCGCCAGCAAGGAAAAGCTCAAGCATATTATCCAATGATGATGAGTCAGAACCACTTTCGTTCACAAATGGTGCAGCATCACGTAAATCTGGTAATAGTGGCGAATGAAAACGATGTGTTCTCGCGCGACTCCATTGTCTATTACCTTTAATCGTGTTTATTTCACCATTATGAGCAAGGTAACGAAATGGTTGTGCTAAGTGCCATTGTGGTGAAGTATTTGTTGAGAACCGCTGATGAAAAACACAAATAGCTGTTTGCATACGGATATCAGCAAGATCTAAATAAAAATTTGGTAAATCTACAGGCATCATTAAACCTTTGTAGATAGTCACCAAGCAAGAAAGACTCGCCACATAAAATCGATCATCTTCGATACGTTTTTCTGCACGACGACGTGCCATATATAAGCGGCGCTCGAGATCACGATTTCTCCAACCTGGAGGAGCATCAACAAATACTTGTTCAATGGTTGGTAAATTGCCAGCAGCAATTTCACCTAACATTGATGTATTTGTAGGAACGACTCGCCAACCGACAATAGTTAACGTTTCGCGTGTTAATTCTTCTTCTAGAATTTCTTTAGTTTTAGCCGCTTGGATAGGATCTGGATTTAGAAAAATCATCCCTACAGCGTATTTTTTACCGAGTTTCCAGTTTTTTTCTTCGGCAACTGCACGAAAGAAAGAATCTGGTTTTTGCATCAATAATCCACAGCCATCACCTGTTTTACCATCTGCAGCAATACCACCTCGATGCTGCATACGATCTAAAGCATGAATTGCTGTTTTAATGAGCTTATGACTTCTCTCGCCTTGTTGATGTGCGATTAAACCAAATCCACAGTTATCTTTTTGTTTGCTGTGATCATAAAGCTGCATATTTCTCTCCTAATAAAAATACCGGCTTGGTAACAGAGCTAAGAAAAGAATAAAGTTATGTAAAAATTGCATAATTACTCTGTTTTATACCCAAGGGGAACCGCTAACATTAAACATTTATCTCCCAAAGGTCAATAAAAATAGAGTTTTTGCTCGTAACTTTTTTACATTTCTGTAAGTTATTGTTTTTAAGTGAATAACTAGTGCTTGTCTTCGTGTTTTAAAAAACATCGTGAAAGAAGATAGAGTGAATTATGAATATTTTGTACGAAAAACAGAGAGAAATGAAATTTTATTACAGTTTTTTTGATAGATTTAAATGAACTACTTTTAAACGTGATTTATTCAGATTTTATTCATCTTGTCTATACAATATTGGTTGGGAATACTGTAATTAATTGCTTTATATAAAAAAACCAGCACGAAGCTGGTTTTTAAAAACGTATAAGTGGAAATTTATGATTAAGGTTGGTAACCGCCAATAACACCTTTAGTTGTTACACTGACAGCGTCATGTGCATGTAACGATTCTAAATGATTTATCTTTAACCAAAAATCATCAAAGTCACTGGTAAGGTTCATTGCATGCTGTAAACGACGTGCAGCATCTTCACAGAACATTAAGTTCTGGCCATTTAATCGAGCGAACTCTTGTTCGTCTTCACGTTTTACAGCCGCTTGCACAGGTGTTTTTAACGCATTTTCCACTAGATCAACAATATCTGTAATGGGAAGCTCAGTCGTTGCAGCATTTAACTTCACTTTTATTTCTGCCACAGAGCGTTGACTATGTGGTGTTGCCACAACACCTTCGGTTGTGCCTAACCATTGATGCACTTCCTCAAGATCAATATCATCTTGAGTAAACTTTTCTTTAAATGCTTTTTGAATCAATTGTCTTGCTAATGCGGCTGAGCAAGGACAAGTAGATGAATATCGCACATCTACAGAAAGTTCAATTGAAAGCTTTCCTTGGTTTAATAGCCCAGTAATTGTGATTGGGTAAGCTTTCCAGCCTTGCTTATCACTGATAAGTGACTTTCTTCTCAAATGATAATCACAATTAAAGACAACTTTAGCATTATCACTCAATTCTTGATGGCTGCTAATAAAGCCATTAAGTAAAGTGACTAAGCTTTGATAATTAAGCTCGTTATTATTTGAAAGATCGTCGAGGAGTAAATACAAGCGAGACATATGAATGCCTTTAGCCTGAGGATCTTTAAGATTAACAAAAGCGTCGACAAATGCCGAAACCATACGAGGAGATTCGCCTTTTGAAGCGAGCATAATAGGCATTTCTATATTACTCATGCCAACCCAATCCAACGTCCCTTCAGTTTGGGCAGTGGTATGGTTAGCAATATCAGGCATTGATGTAGACATGGTTTCTCCGAAGTGTCGTATTATGGAAAGGGCTAGGACTCTCTAACTTCAGTCATAATAGTAAAATTGAGGTGCGTATTGATAAAATATACAAAAACGAAATTTATTTGATACACCCAATAAAAGGCGGCTATTTTGAAGTAATTTACGCATAAAAGCAATATAAATGGCAGAGTAGGTTAAGGGGAAATTTTGATTATTAAAGCGGGTTTGAAATTTGTTTATTATTAAATCACTAATGACTTTCTTCAATGAGTTGATACAATAGCGTTATTATTTAATGAGGGATAGAATTTGTGAATAGTATTAATCAGTTAGATACAGATTTGCTTACCGGTTATGTTGAAAACCTGGGTAAGGACATTGTTCAGCAAATGCTCGATTTATATATCCAGCAGTCTGTCGTATATTTAAGAGATATTAATGAAGCTATTACCGAATGTTCGCAACCGTTATGGCAAGATCATTGTCATAAAATGAAAGGGGCAACGGGTAGTGTTGGCTTAACATTGGTACATGCAAAGTTAGTGACTATTGAAAAGTCGACTGATGATTGGAATGTTAAAGAAAGTTACATCAATGAACTATCTGAATTAAATAACGAAGCTATTGCTAGTTTTACTGCCTGGTTATCTGAACAAAGTTAATATTTGCTAAAACCAAAATTTTTAATAAAAAAGGCTAGTATTAAATACTAGCCTTTTTTGTCTGAACTGACCCGTCCTAAATAAGGTGTCAGTTTTTGTTCCAGTTGTACTGTCTGTTGAATTTAAAGTTTAAATTCCTGAACAGAAAGTTGTAACTCTTCCGCTAATCTTGCTACTTCACTACTCGATTCCGCGGTTTGTTTAGAGCCTGCAGTGGTTTGTTCAGCGATTGCTACAATTGACTCTAAGTTTTCACTTATTTCGTGTGCAACAGCGCTTTGTTCTTCAGCTGCCGTCGCAATAGTTGAACTTCGGTCAAACGCTTCATGAACGGCATGAGTGATTGTTTCAAGTGCTTTATCCGCTTCTTCACTTTGAATAACACAATCGGCTGCTTGCTTTTTACCTGTTTCCATAACAGAAACTGCTTTTTCAGCGCCGGTTTGTAAAACTTCGATCATGTTTTGAATCTCTTGCGTAGACTCTTGAGTTCGACTCGCTAAGGTTCTTACTTCATCCGCTACAACTGCGAAACCACGACCTTGCTCACCCGCACGTGCAGCTTCAATTGCCGCATTAAGTGCAAGTAAGTTTGTTTGTTCAGCAATACCGCGAATAACATCAAGTATTCCACCAATTGAAGCACTGTCTTGTTGAAGTTTATTAATAACTTGTGAAGCATCTTCAACTTCGTTTGCAAGCTGT
>JAQWHO010000379.1 GCA_029249355.1 Thalassotalea sp. | reverse complement strand
GCGATTAGAACCGACTTTATTTTATCAGCAGAAATTATCGTTATTGTTTTAGGCTCCGTGAAAGACGCCGCTTTTCAAACGCAAATAATGGTGCTCTCAGGTTTAGCTATTGCTTTTACCATCGGTGTTTATGGCTTTGTTGCTGCAATTGTTAAACTTGATGATTTGGGACTTTATTTATTAAAAAAATCAGTTTCAGGTAAGTTTAATGCAATGCAACGTAGTTTAGGACGAGGATTATTAATTTTTGCTCCAAAACTAATGAAAACACTGACCATAGTTGGCACTATCGCGATGTTTTTAGTTGGTGGCGGCATTCTCGTTCATAGTTTTTCTTGGTTGCATCATAAAGTAGAGGCGGTTGTTCATTGGAGCCAAAGCTTTGGAGGAAAGTTAACTGATGTGTTGATGCCATTATTAATTGAAGGAACAATAGGGTTAATTGCGGGCTTATTACTTTTTATGGTGACTTTTAGCTATTCTAAAATAAAGGCTAATTAACTTTACATTCAAAAATATTCAAAAGGAATTGAATGCAGGTGTTTATATTATCGTTCAGCAAAAAAGCTAAATATCTTTGCGCGTGTTTTACCTTTAATATTAAGTTGTTATCTAAGGCTAACTCGGAAAATAGTCGTGAATTAACGATAAGATATAATCAACATTAAAAATAATAATTTATCGGTGCAAACGGCTAAAGCAGAGCTACTTTATAAAATGCTAGCCAAAAAGCGTTTTGATTACTTTCCTCATGCAGTGACTGAAATACAAAAGAACTCGATCAATATTCTGAATTTACAATAGAAAATAATTTAATGCTCAGTTACTTATCACCTATGTATTTTTTTGTGAATAAAGAAAACCAACAACTGGCAAAGCGCATTGAAACCGGTTTGGTAAGGGCGATAAAAAATGGTCAGTTCGATGACCTTTTTCGAAAGGCTAATAATATTGATTTTTTAACGGCGCAACTTAACTTAAATAAAAGGCGTGTTATTAAGTTAAAAAATGCAGTTATGAGTGATAAAACAAAAGCGATACAGGGAGAATCAAAATTTTGGTTGTTTCGTTAAATAATTACCAAGAAATAAGTTCTTTGTTCGCTATCGGTTAAAATACAGCGTAAAATACTCGTTCTACACTTAAGTCTATTTCCAATAGCTCTTTTGCTAATATTATTGATAGGATTTTCATGAAAAAAACGTTTCAACTGACTCACCCAAAAATTAAACCTGCTCGCATGGTTGATGCAATTAAAAGTGAAATTAAAAAGTATATCAAAAGAGAGCGCAATAAAACCTTACCTGAAGATGTTGATTATTGGGATTTCGATTGCAAATTTGGTTTAACTCCAACAACGGCAGATGTTGTGCATTTAACGGCTATCAACAAAGCGATTGATGAAGCGGTAGCAGCTGGCGAAGATTCTTTTTATGTTGAAGTTATGGTTAAAATGGCTAATCGTCAGTACACAGCGCCGGATGAAGATTTAGACGAAGATGACGAAGATTAATCCTTCTGATAATCTTTCAAATTAATTTGCTGAGTTAGTCTAAGCACTAGCGATTTGTTTTAACCAAATTAGCGATACCTTCCTGACAAGCAATCAGTAATTCATCACTCAATGTTGAATCATTTATTGCTTTTGATAATGCTAAACCTCCGATCATATAGGTTGCGACTTGCAAAACTTGTTGATCACATTTTGTTTGTTGTTTAGCGTTATCGATAAAACTTTTAAAAACATGAGTGTATGTATCTTTTACCGTTTTGTTTTGCTGATTAATATCTGAGACTAAAAACGCTAACGGGCAAAGATGCTTAACCGTTTCATTTCTATGAGCGTCGCTTAAATAACGTTTTGTTATCCCTATTAAGCTTCCATCACAATTACCGATATGCTCTGCACTTGATAGTACTCCTGCTTGGATAATTGCTTGAGCATACAATTCACTTTTCGACGTAAAATGAGAGTAGAATGCACCACGGGTTAACTTCGCGTTTTCCATCACTTGATTTATTGATACTTTGTCAAAACCATTACGAGTAAATAAGTCGGCTGCGCTGGTGAGTATTTTATCTTTTGACTGTTTTTTATGATGTTTATGCCAAGCCATATGTTTACCTTAATGTTATTTTTTATCAGTTTCTCATAATATTAAAATATGTTCTTGAACATATTCTGAAAAGTTTTATCTTTGTTCTAGATTTATCGATAAGTTATTACTCATTAAGTTAAAGGAATAAAATATGACTAAGCACTTTGATACTCAATCACAAGAAAATAGACAGATTGAAATTTTTGGGCCGAGCTTCTCAAACTTTGTCCGCAGTATTATGCTGTTATGCGAAGAGAAAAATATTGAATATACAACAGGTTTAAACTTTGCAGGCGAAACGATCGACTTTAAAAGTGAGCAACACTTTAATTTACACCCCTTTGGAAAGTTTCCCATTATTAAACACCAAACGTTGATTCTTTCTGAAACAGCGTCAATTTGTCGCTATATCCAATCGACATTTGTTGATAATGCATCAGCATTATTTTCTCCTCAACAGTCGGCAAGGATCGACGCCTTTAGTGCCATTATTTCTATTTATATAGATAAAGCACTGGTGAGAGATTACTTGTTAGAATTTGCTTTTCCAAAAGGAGATAAAGGGGAAGTAAGGTTTGATGTGGTGAAAGAAATGCAAAAACCGGCACTTGAAGCACTTATGAGTATTGAAAATGAATTAACGCATTCAGACACTCTGAATAATGAGCATTTATCAATCGCTGACGTATTAATTGCACCCATATTGCATTATGTTTCAGTATTACCATCACCTTTTAATTTGGTGGTTGATTTTCCAAATATTCAAGATTATTTACTGCGATTAATGAGACGCGAAAGCTTTAAAAAAGTGCTCGTTGCTCCGCGAAATTGGTAGTGTTTATTTATTAAATAACGTCACGTTGTTTGTTTAAAGTAAATGGATCCTTTTAAGGTGAAATAATTTCATCCGCTGACATAATCTCAGACTATCCTTTAGCTAACATAGGTGTTATTTTTAAAGAAAATAATGCTGTAAATAGAGGATAGTTTTTATGTCTTTAAGTGCTCACGAGTATGCCATTAAAGCACAGCAATTGTGTGTGTTACCTGATATTTATCTAAAACTAAGAGAACTGTTAGCAGACGAAAGTGCAACACTCGCTGACATTTCTGCATTAATTTCATTAGAGCCAGCTTTAGCGTCCAGTTTACTGAAAATAGCGAACAGTGCTTTATTTAACTTCCCTAAAGAAATTGACTCAATTGACAGAGCGTTAATGATTTTAGGGATTAGAGAAGTACATACGTTAATTGATACTTATGGTGTTACAGCTTCATTTTCTGGATTAGATCCTAATGTTTTAAACATGGATAAATTTTGGGAAATTAGTGTGGATTGCGCACTTTTAACTAAATTTTTAGCTAAGAAAATTAAACTCGAAAATAGTGACTCAATGTTTTTATCTGGCTTATTGCATAATATTGGAGAGCTGGCGATTGTTCATGCTAGTCCGAAAAAAGTGCAGTATTGTGAAGGTTATAACAAGCAAGATACACCTTGGGAACGTCAGGTCGATACGTTTGGCTTTACATTTTCACAATGCAGTGCCGAACTATTGTCGCTATGGCAATTACCAACCAGTATTATTGAGCCTATTGCACAGTATAAAAATGCCTACAATGAAGATCTCGATAAAAAATCAACGTTACTTTTTATTACATCTCGATTAGCGATAATTAACTCTCATCCAGGTTTATATTCAAAGAAAACCTTTTTAGGTCAACACTTATTAGAAGATTTATCATTAACACCTGACGACATAGAACAAGCGCTCGAATTTTGTAATGTTGAAGGTATGGCGATTATGTCGGCGTTAAATGTGACTTAAGTGATTGGCGTTGAACTTTACAATAGACCATATCTAATGCTTTAACTTGAACTAATTATTTTAAGTAAAACTATAAGAAAAATATACTTTAAAAGAGGAAGATAAAATGAAGCGCTCACTCATCACTTTAGCCGTAAGTTTAATGTTTACTGCAGGGAGTATCGCTCAAGATACTTATATCAATGCATCCGCTTATTTAGATGTAAAAACAGGCGCATTAATTAAAAATCCTGTTGTTCATATTCAAGGGAATACGATTAAAGCAATTGCTAAACAAGGGACACTTACCCCTAACAAAGGTGATGAGGTGATTAACCTTCAAGGAAAAACGTTATTACCTGGTTTAATGGATATGCATGTTCACTTGTCTGGAGACGCAGAAGACAACTTTCTTGCATCACAAAACTATTCAATTCCTCGTCAAACGGTTAAAGCGGTAAAAAATGCAGCAGCTACCCTGATGGCGGGTTTTACTTCGGTTCGTGATCTAGGGGCTTCTGGTTATAGTGTAATTGCTACCCGTGATGGCATTAATGCTGGCGAAATAGCTGGGCCACGTATTTGGGCAGTTGGAAATGCGATTAGTATTACGGGTGGACATTGTGATGATAACTTTTCTGCTCCAGAAAAAAATAGTACCGCAAAAGGTGTTGCCGACGGACCTTGGGCAATAAGAGCCAAAGTGCGTGAAAATATTAAGTATGGCGCGAATGCGATAAAAGTTTGTGCAACAGGTGGTGTCTTTTCTAAAGGCACTAAAGTGGGTATTCAACAACTTACCTTTGAAGAAATTAAGTCAGCGGTTGATGAAGCGCATATGCGAGGTTTAGTGATAGCTGCTCACGCACATGGTACCAACGGAATAAAAGCATCAATTAAAGCGGGTATTGATAGTATTGAACATTGTAGCTTTATGGATCAAGAAGCTATTGATTTGGCTTTAAAACACGGAACTTACTTGTCATGCGATATTTATAATACAGAATACACGTTAGCATTTGGCGAAGAGAACGGGGTACCTGAAGAAAATATTAATAAAGAAAAACAAGTATCAAAAGCTCAGCGAGATAGTTTTAGAAAAGCGACAAAAGCTGGCGTTAAAATGGTGTTCGGATCAGATGCCGCGATATATCCACATGGTGATAATGGCCATCAATTTTCTCGTATGGTTAAATTTGGCATGACACCATTACAAGCCATTCAAGCTTCAACCTTGAACAGTGCCGACTTAATGAAACAAGAAAATTTAGGACAAATTAAAGAAGGCTACTTAGCGGATATTATCGCGATTGATGGCGATCCTTTAGAAAATATCTCTCTGATGGAGAACGTTACCTTCGTTATGAAAGACGGCAAAGTTTACAAAAATTAATAAGCTTGTTGGCTTTAGTTGTTTTAGTTTTTGAGTGTTGGTTTTAATTTTGATTTTAATAACCTGACATAGGGTGACAAAGTAAACGTCACCCTATGTCATTTTTCTGCAACGTAAGCGTCATCTATTTATCATATTGAAGTAAAATAATTGTCATAATTTCACCTTATCTTTCCCATATTAATAATATTGGAGAAAGTAAATGAATAATATCAATTGGGATAACTTTGACTTTGTAAATGAAGATGACTTTTCTGAGAATGAAGTTAAAGGAAAAACGAAATCTAAAAAACGTAAATGGCGCGAAATAGAGTCTATTAAAGAAAAGCGTCGTTTGAAAAAACAAATAGAAGAAATAGAACATTACTCCTTTTAGGCTATTTATCTTAAACTAACTTAACTTAACTTAACTTAACTTAACTTAACTTAACTTAACTTGAATTAGCCACTAATCATGGCGCTTGTTTATTCATATTAGCGTTATTTTATTAAGGGAATTTATGGCTATTTTATTCAATTTGTTCGCTTATGCGTTTTAAATATAACCTTGAAATATTTATATACATTCGTTTTAAAAATAATTCTCTTTTACCATTGTTTTTATTCTTGATTGCCCCGAGTATATTTATAGGCGTTAAGTCATAATGATTATCTCCTCGATATACTTTTAACTTTTAAGAAGGTTGTATTATGAAAATAACAATATCAGGTCACCATGTTGAAATTACAGAAGCAATTAAACAAGCCATTGAAAGTAAGTTTGCAAAAATAGCCAATCATTTTCCCGATTTAATGACAATCGATTCGGTTATCACCGTAGAACCACATGAGCAGAAGCTCGAAGTTACCACTTTATATGAAGGACAAAAAGTGTCTGTTAAAGCGTCAGGAAAAGAGCTGTATTCTGCCATTGCTGCCGCGTCTAAAAAATTACAAGCCGCTTTAAAACATCGTAAAGGTGTGTTGAAAAAGAAACTTAACGAGAAGTATCAAGTTCAACAATCAGATGGTTTTATGCCTGTTTAAAATGAATTGATTAACGATAAATAACCAACAAAAAGGCTATTCAAATAATTGAATAGCCTTTAATCTCTCTACCGTCTAAAAAATATTTTAGGATAAACTTTAGCTTAATTGCCAATTAAACCATTGATATGAGCAACCGCGCAGCGCCCTAATGCGCCGAGTGAATAACCTCCTTCTAATACAGAAACGATTCGCCCCTTACTGTATTGGTCAGCAATACGTTTTACTTCATCCGTGACCCAGCGATAATCAGCTTCAGTTAAGCTTACTTGCGACATTTCATCTTCAATATGTGCGTCAAAGCCGGCGGAGATAAAAATCATTTCGGGTTTAAATTTTCTCAATGCAGGTAGCCATTTTTCGGCAATAATTTCTCTAAATTCAGGTCCTTTGGTTGTTGCTGCAAGCGGAGTGTTAATAATGGGAGGCGTATCACTTTCTTGCATTTCAAAGGGGTAAAAAGGGTATTGATATGAAGAACAAAACAAAGTGCCTTTTTTATCTTTAACTATGTTTTCAGTGCCGTTACCGTGATGAACGTCAAAATCAACAATAGCAACCCGCTTTAAATTGTAATGTTTTTTTGCGTATTCAGATGCAATGGCGATGTTATTAAAGATACAAAACCCCATACCTTTGTCACGCTCTGCATGATGCCCTGGTGGACGAGTGATACAAAAAGCAGAGGAAAGCGTTCCTGACATAACAAGGTCTACAGCATCTTTTGCTGCACCAGCTGAATATAACGCCGCTTCTAAAGACTTTGAATTCATCGCTGTATCATCATCCAGCCTAAAAAGACCTTCTTCTGGGGCGTTATCAAAAATGTGATCAACATATTGAGTGTCGTGAGCGAGAGATAACAATTGGCGTTCGATGGGGGATGCATCAATTTGGCGGATCACATACTCTAAACCACTACGAATTAATTGATCTTGAATTGCGCCTAATCGGGCAGGTGATTCAGGGTGATACTCTCCCATGTTGTGGCCATTGCAGCGGTGGTGGCTAAGCAGTCCAACCGTCATAAAAAATCCTTAGAAACTGTCGTTATTATTATCATGATTGTTCTGGTGTTATATCGGTAACTTTTTCGAGTAAATTCAGTGTTAAAGCGACTTCATCGTAATCTTCTGAATAACCGCGAATAAATCCTGCATTCTCAAATACTTTTAGCATTGGAGCATTGTCACGCCTTACGCAAGCTAACAATTTCACCAAACCTCGTTTTCGGGCAATTTTTATCATTTGAAGCAAAAGTGTTGTGGCAATACCTTTTCCGCGCTGACATTCTCTGATCACAAAAGCAACTTCAGCTGCATTAGCTGATTCTATAAAGTAATACCGACCAACGGCCTGAATAAATTCACCAAGGTGGTCGTGTTGTATGAAACATAAGGCAAGGTCTTTATGTTGGTCAACACTCACAAGGTTACAAGATTTTTCTCGTGTCATTTGCGTCGCATGATGATTATACCGCATCATTAATGTTTCTTTAGTATGAGAATAAAAGAACTCTTGCAGCTTACGTTCATCGGCAGGGCCTAAAGGTCTTAAAATATATTTATCACCGCCAAAGGTATACTTTTTAAATTCAATCGCACCTAATTCTGGCACTGATGTTGGTGTATTGTCTTGGTATTCCGGTACCCAGTAGTTTTTTCGGACGTCTTTAAGAAGTTGTTCTCTAAATTTCGGGTGAGCAATTCTTATTAGCTCTAATGCACGTTCACGTATGCTCTTGCCAATTAAATTAGCAATACCAAACTCTGTTACTACATAAGCGACATGCCCTCTAGAAGTAACGACACCGCCACCTTCGGTAACATGTGCAACGATACGCGATATTTTTCCATCTTTGGTGGTAGAAGGTAATACAATTACAGGCTTACCACCTTTACTTAACCAAGCACCTCTAACAAAGTCTACTTGTCCTCCAATGCCGCTATAGAAATGATAGCCGATTGAGTCTGAAACAACTTGGCCGGTTAAATCAACTTCTATCGCACTGTTAATAGACACCATATTGTCATTTTTAGCGATATTTACGGGGGAATTAATGTGCTCTGATGGATAAAATTCTATATGTTGGTTTTTATTTACAAAGTCATAAAGTCGCTGAGAGCCAATACAGAAGGTAACGACGGTTTTTCCTTTGTGATATGTTTTTCTTCGATTGTTGATCACACCACTGAGCATCAAGTCGATAATGCCATCTGAGATCATTTCACTGTGTACACCTAGATCTTTATGGTTCGCTAAATAACGTAATACCGCAGCAGGTATTTTTCCTATTCCTATTTGAATGGTTGAACCATTTTCAACAAGCATTGCTGCATATTGACCTATTCTTTCTGAAACTTGGTCTATTTCGGGCTCAGGAATTTCAGGAAGTGCTTCTTTGCCATCTAGCCATGCATGAATTTGATTGATATGAATAAAACTATGACCATTTGTGCAGGGCATGTTTGGGTTTACTTGGGCAATAACATATTTGGCTGATTTAACTGCTGAGGCTACAACATCAACACTGACACCTAATGA
>JAQWHO010000378.1 GCA_029249355.1 Thalassotalea sp. | reverse complement strand
CAACATAGCGTATTCCGATTATTCTTTTAGTGCGTGTGAATACTGTTTTGCAATAATCGAACCAGATAAAAAAACCTTAAAAATCAACAGATAAAAAAGGTGAGGGTTCATGATCTTGAACTAAAAAAGGGCTTGTGCGCTATGATGGTGCGTATTTTTGTTACGCAGATTATTTTTAGAGTAAAGCACCGAGCATAAATACAGGAAAACTAATGAGTTAAAGAGATAATTAATAGGGTAAAGAGAATAAATGACATGCCTTGCCAAAATTTTATAGGATCTCGTTGCAAAATGGGTTGTTTTTTATATTCTTCTATGGCGGTTAAATTAGGTTTAGTTAAGTCCGCTTGAAACTCCGAAAATGCTTGGTATCTTAATTGTGGGTTAGGCTGAGTACATTGCTGTAAACTTAAATCTAACCAAAATGGAATATCGTGACGAAATTGTTTAATGCTGCGATATTGCCAGTCATCGTAACTTTGCTGAGTGACTTCAGCGCGTTGCATCGGTTTAAAAGGTAATTCACCGGTGAGCATTTCATAACAGATCACCCCTAAAGAAAACAAATCACTCATGTTGTCAGATTTCATGCTGAGTAATGTTTCTGGGGCTATGTAATTGAGGGTGCCTTGAGGCACGGTTTCTTCAATGGTATTAATATCTTCATCAAGAGAAGCGACCAAAACAGTGCCGTAATCAATCAGTTTGATCTGGCCATAAGTATCAATCATGATATTTTCAGGCTTTAAGTCACGGTGCACTAATTCAAGTCGCTGAAATGCTCTTAGTGCTGAGATGATTTGACTAATGATATCTCGTACTTGTGCAATGCTCGGTTTAGGGTTGTCGTGCATCCACGCTGAAAGGGTTTGTCCTTCAATATATTCACAAACATGATAAAGAAAACGACTGTTATTGTTATCTGTTTTCACTTTCATAATGTTGTTATGTCCGACACGTTCACCAACCCATGCTTCACGCATAAAACCTTGTAAGTAAACCGTATCGTCGGCAAAATTTTGCGAAGGTACTTTTAAAACCGATTTCTGCTGAGTTTTTTCATCTTCAACCAGGTATAAATGTGAGCGAATACTGGCATGTATTATTTTGCACACTTTATAACTATCTAGCTTCATGCCAACACTTAACGCTGGCGGGATAGCTTTACTTAAGATATCTCGTTCTATTTCAACTAATTGCCTTTTTGGCGTATTGCAAACGTAAACGAGTAAACAACTTACATTGTCATGGCTACCATTTTTTATCGCTGTTTCAGTAAGTGATTTACTGACTGCTTCTAACTCTTTTTCTGAAGGTGCTGAAGATAACGTGTTGAGCTGTTCTGTAAATTCTTTTTTGGATAAAAAGTCATGAACACCATCGCAAGTGAGTAAAAATACATCATCTTTTTGAATATCCACTTTGTGAAAATCAACTTTTAAACGGGGATCAGCACCCAATGCGCGGGTAAGCACAACATGTTCACCGCCTTGTTTTCTATTATGATCACGGGTAATACTTTCAAATTCTCCCGCGCGAAATTTACTTATACGAGAATCACCGACATGAAAAATATAGCCGGTGGTGGACTTTATGATAAGTGAAGAAAATGTCGTTAACCATTGCTGCGGTTGATAGTGAGAGTTTTGTGTAGAAAATGAGTCAGCTTGTGAATAAAGCCATTGGTTTAAACTGGTTAATACCTTTGATGCAGACTTTTCTGTCGACCAAGTATCAGAGGTTGAATAATATTCTTGTGTAAATTGTGTTACCGCTAACTGTGCTGCTTGTGCTGCTTTACTTGCACTACTTACGCCATCAGCCAGAGCGGCGATAGCACCTTTTGTTGTTAAATCACCATTACTTGGGCAATAAACCGCAAAAGCATCTTGGTTTTCTTCTTTTAAACCTTTATGCGAGAAACCACCAAAACATAACTGCAAGCTGGCAGTTATATTTTGGTGGTGATTATTTTGCTTAGTATCAGTTTTCATTTAATTTAATTAGCATGATTGAGTAGCTGCTATTTAAGTAACACTGACTAATTAACACTAATCAGCTCAATTGAACCATCTTCTCTTACTTCAGTAATTGTGCCTTTTGGCTCTTCCATAAACAAGAGAGTAACAAAACCACCCACTGCAGTTCCTGCAATCACAAGGAAAAACGTTTGGTAATCAACCATTGAAAGCACCGTTAAATATACTACAGCCCCAACATTACCATAAGCACCTGTCATACCGGCAATTTGTCCTGTTAATCGACGTTTGATTAATGGAACAGCAGCAAACACTGCGCCTTCACCGGCTTGAACAAAGAATGAACATGCCATAACTGCTACAACCGCTAAAGCAAGTGGCCAGCTGCTGTCGATAGTCGACATAGTGAAGTAACCAACAGCAAGGCCTGCGGTTAAAATTAATAAGGTTTTCTTACGACCAAATTTATCACTGATCCAACCGCCACCAGGACGTGACATCAAGTTCATAAAGGCATAAAGCGAAGCGAGTAAGCCCGCATAAACCATGTCTAAACTAAAAACGTCAGCAAAAAATAACGGCAGCATTGAAATTACCGCAAGCTCAGAACCAAAAGTGGCAAAGTATAAAATATTTAATACCGCTACTTGCTTAAACTTATATTGATGAATGCTATCAACAGGTTTTTTAAATAAGTGACCGTTGACTTTATAGGTTTGAATAACTTCAAAGATAAACAAAGCAACTAATGATAAGTAAGCAATTATTGTGGTGAAATCAGTTAATAAGCTAACGCCACTTGGCGACAGTTTCCATGCAAGTAGGGTAAGTGCACCATACATTGGTAACTTCATGATTAACAATAACCAAAAGTCGCCAACACTAGTAACTTCCATTGCGCCTGTTTGCTTAGGTTTAAAGTAAGTTGAACCTTTTGGTGTATCTGTTACGTTGTAGTACCACACAAAACTAAATAGTAAACTTAATAGTCCTGAAAGACCTACAGCATAGCGCCAGCCATCTTCTCCACCAAAAAGTAATGCTATAGCAGGTAAAGACATTGCAGCAGCAGCAGAGCCAAAGTTACCCCAACCACCATAAATGCCCTCGGCAGTACCTAATTCATTAGCAGGGAACCATTCACTGACCATTCGAATACCAATAACAAAACCTGCGCCTATAAAGCCAAGTAAAAATCTTGCCATTGCTGCTTGTTCAAAATTATTTGCTGTGGCAAACATAAAACATGGGATGCTACAGAAAAATAAAATAAATGAGTAAGTGAGTCTTGGGCCATATTTATCGGTTAGCATACCGATTAAAACCCGTGCAGGTATTGTTAATGCTACGTTTAAAATTAAAAGCGTTTTAATTTCACTGTTTGATAAGCCTAGGCTATTAGCGATAACAGCTAATAAAGGTGCATGATTGAACCAAACAACAAAAGTAATAAAAAAAGCCATCCAGCTTAAATGTAAAATTTTTATTTTTCCTGTGAATGACCAGAGTTTAAAACCTGCTTGTCCACTCATTATATTCTCCCAAATATTGATAAATCTTAATTGGTTGAAATAAAGCAAAGTGAATGCCATGGAATGGAATTCTTTTTAGTCGTTTAATATCAATTGGTTACGGTGTGTTTGTTGTTGTAGCTTTTAATGTGGTTGCACTTATAGGGCACTATTGCACGTTTTGAGTGCAGGATAAGTGCAGTTACTCTAAAGTATTCTCTAAGGCTTGGATATTTTTGTTAAATGACCGCATGATGATGTCGTTTTGAAATGGAAAAGTAATTAAGTTTTGCTCAAATAGCGCATTAATGCCTGTCAATTACATTGATTG
>JAQWHO010000377.1 GCA_029249355.1 Thalassotalea sp. | reverse complement strand
CAACACCCGCTTCTAACGCAGCAATAATGCCATCTTCTTGATGAGCATGACTGGCAACTTTTGCCCCCATGCGTTTAGCCGCAAGTACTACTTCTTTTAATTCATCCATTTCCATTTGTTGACCGGTACCGGTTGCACGATCAGTTAAAACACCACCTGTAGAGGTTATTTTAATTAAGTTAGCGCCGTATTTAATGGTATGACGGGCAGCTCGGCGGCAATCAAAAGGTCCATCACAAACTGTTTTATTGCTTTCATCATGAAATTCCATTAATTCTGGACTGACGCCACTTACATCATTATGACCACCGGTAATGCCCACACCGCCAGCGGCTATAATAGTTGGACCTTGCATCCACCCTTTATCAATAGCATCTCGCATGGCATACATTTCTTGAGAACTTGAACCCACATCACGAACCGTAGTAAATCCAGCTTTTAATGTTTTCATGGCAAACATATGTGAGCGCATTTGCATCAACTGCGATGACATTTTTAAGGCTTCACTGTCATTTCGGGGCCCTAATTCACCTTGTAAATGTACATGCATGTCCATTAGTCCAGGCATAACAAAACTTTTTGATAAATCGACAAGGGTTGCATCCTTATCAATAGATTTGACGGAAACAAAACCTTTTTTTATTTCACTGATTTTTCCGTCAACAATGACGATGGTTTGCTCTTTTAGTGGTGAACTCCCAGGAACAGCTAGAAGCTCTCCGGCGTGAATAACTTGCGTGTCAGCTAATGTAGCGGCTGAAAAAACCGATGCGATAGCGAATGAAAGAAGCGATAGAGGTTTCATTTTTCGTCCTTTAATATTGTTATTATTTATTTTATGTAGATTTAACCTTAGCAAGGAAAATAAGTTTTAGGGTAATTAAATGAGATCAACCCTCAGATTACTGAGATAAAACACAGGAATAAAGCGCTTACAGATAAGGCTGGAATAGAAAACTAAGAAGCTAAATAGCGCCGATAATAAACAAAAAAGCTCACCTTAAAATAAAGTGAGCTTTAAATCATGAAAGCTTAAGTATAGTAAACTAAATATAAAGAACTAATTTATGCGTTCAAAAACAATTAGTGGTGATGACCGCCAACGCCATGGGCATGGCCATGCTCTACTTCTTCACTAGTCGCTTCACGAACATCAACCACTTCAAGATCAAAGGTTAATACCTTACCGGCAAGTGGCGGATTAATATCAACTGTGATCATAAAACGTCCTGCTTTAATCACCGTTACTTGACGTTGACCTTGTTCAGTTTCAACAACCGCTGTCATGCCGGCTTTCCATTTAGCATTTTTACTCGGTAAACCTTGTAAATGTTTAACCGGTACACGTTGGATCATATCTTCTTTGCGTTCACCGTATGCATCTTCAGGCTGCAACGTCACTGAAAATTTATCACCCGCTTCTTTGCCAGTAAGTGCATTTTCAACACCAACCAGCATATTCTTATAGCCATGTAAGTATGCTAATGGATCAGAACTTAATGATGATTCTAGTTCTTTACCGGCTTCATCTTTTAACGTGTAGTGAAATTGCACTACGCTTTTGTCGGTGATTTTCATAATTATTCCAAGATAAGAAAGACAGAACGGCTTTATACCGCATTTTAATTTTACGCGAGTTTATCAAAAACACCTTTAAGGCTCTATCGGTAATTTAGCTTTAGCACTATTTAAATAGTTAATTCATATAAAACTTATGCTAACAATTTATGCCTTCGACTTATGCCCAAACTAATAAAATGACAACACTCACTATAATTAAAAGCATGCCAATATATTCTTTTAAAGATATTTTTTCTTTGAATATTCGATAAGTTAAAAACAAGGTTATAAAAAACTCTACTTGTCCTAATGCTTTTACGTAAGCTGCATTTTGATAGCTTGCCCCCGTAAACCAACCAATCGATCCAATAACACTTGTTACTCCAACAAATAAACATAAACGCCATTGTGTTAACATTTTTGGCAATTGTTTTTTGTCTTGAACATAAACATAAGCCATTGAAATTAAAGATTGCACAACAATCATAAACAATAGCGTCACCGCAGCGCTCACCATTAAATCAGTATTTAATGCCAAACTTGCTTCGCGTATTAATAACGTTGTAATCGCCAATGCTAAACCTGATGCTAAACCAAAACCAGCACCAGGGTTTTGATAAACATCGGCATACGTAAACTTTACTTTAGAGACAATCAACACACCAATAACACCCAAAACTACCGAAAACCATCCAAGTCCGCTTAAAGACGTTGAAAAAACTAATGCCCCAACAATAGCAACTTGTATTGCCTCAGTTTTTGCCAATGATGTAGCAACAGCAAAGTTACGGTATTTAAATGCTGCCACTAAACAAGCTGTACCAATAATTTGCATCACACTAGCAATTAAGGAATATTGTAGAAATTGCTGATTTAAAACAGGTAGTTCAACTTGGCGAAAATCAATCACCCAGTAAAGATAAATAGCGGCAAAAGGTAACGCATAAACATACCGCACCGCAGTGGTTGCCATGGCATTTAAATGACCGGATAGCTGTTTTTGCCCTGCTGTTCGAATCGCTTGCATAAAAGCCGCAAGTAATGTGAAGTAAATCCAAGTTTCCAACGAGCATCCTTAATGATAAAATATCTCATACTATTTTAATGATTTTATAAATATAATCATCATCTTATTAAACATATACGTCATTTGACTAATATAGTGATTATTAACGAACGTGATATCGCGACTCAATAAACTCATAATGTGAAAATTAAATAGGCAATTCTAAAGTCCATGAAACGAATAAATGTTATCGGCACCAGTGGAAGCGGAAAATCTACTTTTAGCCAGTTATTAGCTAAAAATATTAATGCTGAATATATAGAAATGGATTCACTGTTTTGGCAGCCCGATTGGCAAGAATCATCGAATGATATTTTCTTTGCTAAAATATCACATGCGATTGATAAACCCACTTGGGTGCTTGATGGTAATTATTCAAGATCACAATCAATAAAATGGAAAACTGCGGATACCATTATTTGGTTAGATTATGGTTTTTTTCGGACATTCTATCAGGTGTTTTGCCGATCAATTAAACGCGCTTGGAACAAAAATGAATTATGGCAAGGTACGGGTAACAAAGAGTCTTTCTATAAAACGTTTTTACATAAAGATTCTATTATTCTCTGGATGTTAACAAATTATCATCGCAATAAACTAAGGTATAGTGTGTTAATGCAAACTGAAGAGATGAGAAATAAAAAATTTATTCGTTTAAAATCCCCACAAGAAGCAACCGATTTATTATCTGAGATAACAAGATTAAGTTAATACTTTGCTCAAAAACAACTAAATATCGTCACTTACAAAGACAAATTGTTTATCTAACTCACTAAATCCTAAACCACTCTTTTTATGTACTTTTATTTGTACACCTATTCGCTCTTTTAAGGTATCGACATGACTGATCACGCCAATCATTTTGCCATTTGCATTCAAATTATCTAAAGCATCAAGCGCAATTTCGAGTGTGTCATTGTCAAGCGTGCCAAAGCCTTCATCCAAAAATAATGAATCAATGCTGGTTTTCGCACTCGCCAAGTCTGACAGCGCTAGAGCAAGCGCTAAACTCACTAAAAAGCTCTCACCGCCAGATAAGGTTTTCGTATCGCGTACATTATCAGCTTGCCAAGTGTCGATAACCTCCAGTGCTAAGTTTTCTTTATTTTGACACTGTAATTGATAGCGAGCGTGTAAACGTGACAGCTGAATATTCGCTAAATGTACCAAGTGGACTAATGTTAACCCTTGCGCAAAACGTCTAAATTTATCACCGGTTGCCGAGCCAATTAAGCCATTTAAATAAGCAAGATCATCTACATCTAATTGTTGTTCCGTTATTTTTGATAATATTTCTGCTTGTTTTAATCGTTGTTGTTGATTATTGGTTAGCTGCTGATTTAATTGCCCTTGTTGAATTTGCCCTTGTTTTATTTGCTCTGTAATCGCACTAAGTTGGTGTTCTATTTCCATTAACTCAAAGGTTAAAACACCAGCTTCTTTAAGTAGTTTTGTCTCATTTTCAAGCACTTCAATTTGCTGAGTATGTTGATTAATCAGTGTATTGGCTTGTTGATTTTGCTCTTTTAACGATTGTGCTAATACCTGCAGTTTCTGCTTTTCAGCTGATGACATTAACGCTGATGTAAAAGTTTTTTCATCATCAAAGACGCTGGCTGCTAATACTTCTTGCCATTGTTGTTGAACAAGCTTCAAACGAGTTTCACTTTCTTCAAGCTGTTGTTTATTCGTCGATATCTTACCGACAAGCTCTTGATGAACTTGTTTTAATTGTTCAAAAACTGATTGTTCTGCAAGTACTTTTTGATAAATGGCCGCTTTATCTAACGAAATTTTCTCTCGTATTTCATTAATTGATTTTTCACCAACTAATTCAATGCGCTGTTGTTGAAGCCCTGTAAGTTTCTTAACTAGCTTGTCTTTTTCTTCACTGATACTTTGATAATTATTATCAATACTTTGCTGATTGGATTTAGCCACTGCGAGATCTTGCTCAACTTTAGCTAACTTTTCTGAAACTTGATGTTGTAGCTCAATATTCTTTTTATATTGTGATA
>JAQWHO010000376.1 GCA_029249355.1 Thalassotalea sp. | reverse complement strand
GCAGTAACCATTGAGCCGCCGCATGAGCGATATTAGCAAAGGTTGTTAATCCAGCATCTTTTATGGTTTTTAATTTTTTGAACATGAGTCTTCTTTGTATATCAATAGCGCTATCGAAAGCTTGCTTTATAGTGCATTACTTTGTGATATTGGATCACTGAAGTCCTATTTCTTTATAAAAACGCATAAATTCCTTTACCAAGATCCGCTCATCAAATGTTTCTTCAATTCTGGCTCTACATCTTTTTCGCATTGCGATTAACTTTTCAGGCTCAGCAATGAATGTCTCCATTGCTGAGGTTATTTCCTGCTCATTCATCACTTCATGAAGTATCCCTGTACCACCATTTTCTACGGCATCTGACAAACCATAAATGTTTGATGCTAAAGCAGGAAGTTGGCATGAAGCTGCTTCAATAATGACATTACCAAAACCTTCTCTGTGACTCGGTAAACAGAGTACATCGGCGAAGGAATAATATTCTTCAGCGTTCGATTTGAACCCTAAATAATGAATATTGGCAATATTATTAACACTTTCCGTTAAGTTTTCTTCATCAGAGCCTAATATGAAAAGCTTGGCACTTTTCTTGGTATTAATGCATTTAAATGCTTGTAATAACTCAGGAACGCCTTTTTCTTTTTTCATTCTGCCAACAAACATAAAGACAAAATCATCATCTGAAATATTATGCTCAGTTCGCAATCTTTCTCTAATTGTTTGAGAGAACACATACTTCTCAATATTTACACCAGAAATAGAACCAGAAGCTAAAACTTTACAGTTGTCTTCTCTTAAGAGTTTTTCTTTAATCAGAAATGCCTTTTGCGATGGGCTGTCTATTAAGCAGAATGTGGCTAACTTTGCTGTAATTTTATCCAAAGATTTAAGTAGAGTACGTGATAACCCCTGTTTAGTCGCCCACACTTGACCTGTGAATGTATGCAGCCTTTTAGGAATCCGTGCAAAAAAAGCACTAATTTGAGTCAGTAATCCTGCTTTTGGGGTGAATGAATGTACTAATTCATACTTTTCTTTTTTAAAAAGACTATAAAGGGTAAAAAGCGATTGTAAGTCAGAGAGTACTTTTGGGTCTCGATGAATATTCACATGGTGAACAGTAATATTGCTCGGCAGGCCTCTTATCGTTTGATTATCATTTAAGGACGTTATGATATGAATATCATGATGCAGTGATAATTCTTTAATATAAGCCAGTAAAAATGCACTGATAGTTTCTGGAGCTGCGGTTATAAAGGCAATTTTACTCATGAAAAGGCTCGTATTAAAGTTAATCGTGGATAAGTGCTAATACTTATTATTTTTAGCTAATCTATCAAGCAATTGTCTTTAAAGAAACAAGCATCTTTCATATGTGAAAATTAATTCTTTCAAGCGTATTTTTTACCGCCATATTTATCGCCCAAATTTAATATAGATTCAATAAAGTAGTAACTATCACAAAAAACAAATACAAATGATATTGATTCTCATTTGTTATTGTGTTTAAATGCGCGCAATTAATATTTAGTCGTTATTTTAGTAAGGTACTTTTTCATGCATTTTTCATTTAATTTCAAGCCAGCAATGTTGTCATTAGCTGTATTCACTGCTTTATCTTCAGCTGCCTATGCGGGTGACAATGATGATATGGAACACCTTACTATTTTTGGTGCTGACGGAGCAGTTAATGATATTCCGGGTAGCGCGCATGTTATCTCCCAAGATGATTTAGAAAAATTTGATTTTACCGATATCATGAGAACCCTAACGTCAGTGCCAGGCGTGTATGTACTCGAAGAAGATGGTTATGGGTTACGTCCTAACATTGGTATGCGTGGCACAGGTCAAAATCGTAGTGAAAAAGTTACTATAATGGAAGATGGCGTTTTAGCGGCTCCTGCACCTTACTCAGCACCTTCGGCATATTATTTTCCTACTGTAGGGCGTATGCAACAAATTGAAGTGTTAAAAGGTACGTCTAGTGCTATGTATGGTCCACGTACTACAGGTGGAGTGGTAAACATGCTTTCTCGTCAAATTCCTGAAGAAGCATTAGCAGGGCAATTAAATTTGAGTGCGGGTGAAGACGGCTACGGTAAAGTTCACGGTTTTGTTGGTGGCTCAGGCGAAAACATTGCAACATTATTTGAAGTTTTTCGTTATCAAGCTGATGGTTTTAAAGATATCAATCACAGCAATGCTGAAACAGGTTTTGTTAAAAATGATATTTTAGCCAAAGTGCTAGTGCATAGTGATAACGCTGCTAAATATTATCAAGAACTTGAATTTAAAGTGAAATATTCTGATGAAGATTCAGATGAAACCTATATGGGTTTAAAGCAAACAGACTTCGACTCAAATCCTTATACCCGTTATTCGGCTTCTCAATTAGATAATATGAGTACCGAACATAAGCAATTTCAAATCAATCATCATATTAAATTATCTGATCGTTTTACGTTGGGAACTTCTGCATATTACAACGATTTTAGCCGAAACTGGTATAAAACCAGTAAAGTAAATGGTGATAGTTTAGGTAGCGGTGGCATTGATGCCGCAGCTGCTTTTGATAACGCTTCTTCAGATGAAAACTCAATCACGGTCGACATTAAAGCAAACAGTCGTGCTTATTTATCAAAAGGTATTCAAACAACACTTGATGCAGACTTTAGAGATCATCAAATAAAATTTGGTGCTCGTTATCATGAAGATGAAATGGACCGTTTCCAGTGGGTGGATAAATACTTATTAGATGCAACGTTCACCATGACACAAACGAGCGCTGGAGCACCGGGTACAGATTCAAATCGTGTAGATAGCGCAAAAGCAATTGCACTATTTGTTCATGATGAATATACCATTGGTGATTTCATTATCAATGCAGGTTTACGTTATGAAGACATGACAATCGAACGTCATGATTGGGGTAAATCAGACACGGGTAGAAGCTTATCGCCTAGTCACAAAGAAAATAACGTTGATGTACTACTGCCTTCGCTTGCTGTTTCTTACCGCGTAAATGATGAGTTGATTGTTTTAGGTGGTATTCAAAAAGGCTTTGCGCCACCAGCACCGGGCAATGAAGCAACTGATAATGAAGAAAGTATTAATTATGAATTAGGATTACGTTATAACCAGTCATCTTTTAACGGTGAAGCATTATTGTTTATTTCTGACTATGACAATATGCATGGAAATTGTACGGCAAGCCAAGGGTGTAATGATGACAATATTGGCAATCAATACAATGCCGGTGAAGTTGAAGTTTCAGGTTTGGAAGTAAAAGCAGGTTACGAGTTCTCTGCTAAAAACATTACCATTCCGGTAGATTTAACTTATACACATACGCAAACTGAATTTCAAAATGATTTTACGTCTCAATTAGAAACATGGGGCAATGTAGCGAAAGGTGATGAATTACCTTACGTGCCTGAAAATCAACTTCAATTTACGGTTGGTGTTGTTGGTGATAACTGGAGCAGTAATTTATTAGTACGTTATATGGCTGAAATCCGCACAGTTGCTGGACAAGGCAATGCTTCACAAGCAGATAGTATTGATAGCCGCACGGTAGTTGATTTTTCTACACACTATGAGCTTTCGAATAATCAAAAAGTAACGCTTAATATCGATAATCTATTAGATGAAGACTATGTTTCTACCAAAACGCATGGCTCTATTATGGTGGGTAAACCAAGAAGTTTTACTTTAGGCTATAAATATAGCTTTTAAAAATACCGATTGAGAAACAAATATAAATTTAAAAAGCGAACATTATGTTCGCTTTTGTGTTTATTAATCAGTATCTAACCACTACACTAAAGCTTATTTCAAGTGAGAAGGTAAAATATATTATGGAACAATCCTCAGAGAAAATTGAACATTACGTTACCATTATAGGTGAAATGGGAGTGCAATGGGGCGGTAAGTTATTAATGGCGCTTTTAGTCTTATTTGTTGGTCTCTGGTTGATAAAAAAGGTGCTCAAAGTCTTCGAAAAAGGCATGAAGAAAAAGGGCGTCGAAGTCACACTTCATAAATTTTTATTAAGCATTGTTAGTATCATTGCAAAAGCTATTTTAGTGATTGTATTTGCGTCAATGGTTGGTGTTGAAACCGCATCACTGATTGCTGTTTTAGGTGCTGCAGGCTTGGCTGTTGGTTTGGCCTTGCAAGGTAGTTTGGCAAATTTTGCCGGTGGTATTTTGATTCTACTATTTAAGCCTTTTAAAGCTGACGATGTGATTGATGCACAAGGGTTTGTTGGTGTTGTAGTTGAAATTCAAATTTTTAATACTATTTTGCGTACGCTCGATAACCAACGGGTTATTATTCCAAATGCGTTACTGTCGAATGGTTGCGTTAAGAATATCTTTGTTGAAGAGACACGCCGTGTTGATTTAACGTTTGGTATCAGTTATCAAGACGACATTGCTAAAGTGAAAAGTATTTTGGCGGGTATTGTTGACGCAAATGCGTTGATTTTAAAAGAGCCGGGTGCTGACATTTTTGTTTCTGCTCATGCCGACAGTTCAATTAACTTTTTAGTGCGCCCTTGGGTGAAATCTGAAAATTACTGGCCGGTGTATTTTGGTATGATGGAGGAGGTTAAACTTGCCTTTGATCGTGAAAACGTTACGATTCCATTCCCACAAAGAGATGTGCACCTTATTCAAGCAAAGTCATAACCTTTTAAGTATAAAACGGCGTTATTTATTAATACTCATTAATATTTATTAGCGCCGTTTTAGCTAATACTCACTGATTTCCCTGCATAAATCTGTCTAAATTCGTTCGGTCTCATCCCTTTAAATTGCAAAAACCTTCGGTTGAAGTTGGCAATATTATTAAAACCGCAGGTATCACTTATTGTTGCAATCGGTCTTTGTGAATTAATCAGTAACGAACAAGCTTTGCTGATCCGTAATTGATTGACCACCTCAGTAAATGTTTGTTCTGTTCTTTGTTTGAAAAAACGATGGAAATGATTAGTACTCATATGTACTAATTTAGCAACATCAGCGGCGTTTAATGTGTCGGTATAATGTTGGTGAATGTGACGAATAACTTTATCTAACTTATCGGTTGAAGCATCTGAGGTTAATGAAATATTGTAACCATCACTTGATAACACATGCTTACCTTTATCCTCTAACATCAATTGAAAAATTTCCATTAAACCTATAAAGCGCTGAGAAGCATTCGCATGTTGCATTTTACTGAATATCTTGGCTGATTTGTTTACTGTATTTTTACTAAATTTTACACCTCTACGAGATAGCTCTAAAAGAGATTTAAAGTCAGCTAAATCAGGTATGCTAAGAATTAAATTTTCAATCCAGCGAACTGGGATTTGAGCGACGAATACTTTTTGCGCTTTGCCATTAGCAGCAGGAGCTGAACACCATGTATGCGGTAAATGAGGGCCAAGCAATGCCATATCTAACTCATCATAAGGTTCAATATTATCCCCAACATAACGTTGACCATGACTATTCAAAGTTAACGCTATTTCATATTCGGGATGATAATGCCAATTAAATTCAATGTTATCTAATTTGTACAGCCAATACCGCCATGAAGAGTTCTCTGATGGTAAAATTTTTTCAAACATCAATTTCATAAAAACATACTCATTTATTTGTTGATAGAAAAGTACCATAAAGTGAGAGAAAAGTTTATCAGTTAATGTGGCGTGTATAGCAAAATGGCCTATTACTTAATGCAAGCTCAGTAAGTTTTGAATAGCAAACTATCGACAAATTGAGATTTTTAACAGGATAAATATATGCAACGCTACTTAGCTTTAGATGCTTTGCGCGGTTTAACTATCGCATTAATGATATTAGTTAATACGCCTGGATCTTGGAATTTTGTTTATTCTCCTTTGTTGCATGCCAGTTGGCACGGTGTAACCCCTACAGATTTTGTCTTTCCATTTTTCTTATTTATTGTCGGTTCAGCAATGTATTTTGCGTTTAAAAAGCAAGATTTTATTCTTGATACAGGCTCTGCAATTAAAATTGTGAAACGCAGTATTATTATGTTCTTAATCGGTTTAGCGTTAAATGCTTATCCCTTTACCAGCTCGATAGAATCACTGCGAATAATGGGCGTATTACAACGTATTGGTATCGCTTACTTTTTTGCTGCTTTTATTATTTTGAGCTTTAAACGACAACAGGTATTACTTATTTCTTTGATTATTTTAGTGGCTTACCCTTTCATTTTGTCATTGGCGGGAGAAGGTGCATACAGTTTAGAAATGAATTTGGTAAGAGATATTGATTTGGCTATTCTAACGCCAGTACATATGTATGGCGGTATGGGAATAGCATTTGATCCCGAAGGGTTATTAAGCACTTTACCCTCTATTGTCAGCGTTTTATTTGGCTTCGAAATTACGCGTTTTATTAGTCAGCTTGAAAGTAAAAATCATTCATTCACTAAATTATTACAGCTTGGCGTTATTGCGATAGCGCTTGGGCTTTTGCTTGATTTAATTGTGCCAATCAATAAAGCGTTGTGGACGAGCTCTTATGTTATTTACACCACAGGTTTTGCCTGTCTAATTTTAGCGCTTTTTGTCTATTTAATTGATTTGAAAAAGATTGAAAAACCGATGTCACCCTTATTTATTTATGGCACTAATCCTCTATTTATTTATGTTTTATCGTGGGTTTGGGTGGCTAGCTATGGCTTATTTCAAGTAGGTGACATTGGTTTACATCAGTGGATGTTCGCCAGTTTATCAACAATGTTACCTGAAAAGTTGGCATCGTTCGTTTTTGCGTTTAGCCATGTCGCACTTTTTGGTTGGTTTTCAAAGTGGTTATACGATCGAAAAATATTTATAAAAATTTGATGAGTTTGAAGCTTGAACTTGAAGTAGGGAATGGAAATGAAAACGAATGTAACTGCCGTAATTTTGGTTTTAGTGACCTTTTTTGCGATATCTTTTATCACCAATATTTTAGGTCCTTTATTTCCGGCTTTGGTGAATGACTTTAATATTAGTCTTGCCGTAGCCGGTTTTTTACCGTTTTCATTTTTTGCTGCTTATGGCGTTATGTCAATTCCATCAGGGATGTTAGTGGATAAATATGGTGAAAAACCCGTGATGTTAATTGCCTTTTTAATGTCGGCAATCGGCTCCTTTTTATTCGCTTTATCACCGAGCTTTTTTATGGCGATGTGTTCATTGTTTTTAATTGGCACCGGCATGGCAATGTTGCAAGTGGCGATTAACCCGTTGTTAAGAGTCGCAGGCGGCAAAGAACATTTCGCTTTTTATTCAGTGATGGCGCAATTACTTTTTGGTGGCGCGGCAACCTTAAGCCCTATTGTTTACAGTTATGTTGTTCAAGCGATGGCAGCAGGAGAAACTTCCACAGTCATTCAATTTTTTACGGATAACGTTCCCGCTAATATGACGTGGTTATCTATGTATTGGATTTTTGCCCTCGTATCGCTGGTTATGTTCGCATTTATTTTTGTTATTAAATTACCGAAAGTGGAATTACAGGAAGATGAGTCGGCTGGCGCTTGGCAAATTTATTGTGATTTATTTAAAAATAAAACGGTGATTTTATTTTTTATTGGCATTGCCGCATATGTTGGTACCGAGCAAGGCGTGGCGAATGTTATCTCACTATTTTTATCGCAATATCATGGTTTAGATCCCGTGACCGTAGGTGCGAATACCGTCAGTAACTTTTGGTTGATGCTAACGCTTGGTTGTTTCTTAGGTCTTGCTTTAGTGAAGGTTTTAGATAGTCGTTTAGTACTGAAAATATTTTCTTTAGGCGGGATGATTGCTTTAACCTGTGCCTTATTTGGCTCAAGCGAAATGGCGGTTGCTGCTTTTCCATTGGTTGGGTTTTTCTTATCGGTGATGTGGTCAGTCATCTTTTCTTTAGCATTGAATTCGTTGAAAGATCATCATGGTTCATTTGCTGGAATATTATGTACAGGTATTGTCGGCGGTGGGTTGGCGTCACCCATTATTGGTTTAATCGCTGATGCCACAGGTGACTTGCGCGTAGGTATGATCGTGGTTTATCTCACTTTAGGCTATATTTTCTCAATAGGATTTTGGGCAAAACCATTGGTATTAAATAAAACGCTTAACTTGTTTAACCGAACAAATGGTAAACAAGAAAGCGCATAGAATAGAAGAACGAAGCAAAACATTTAACTTATTATTGAATAACAAATTATCAACTAGACAATCATCAAATAAACAATCATTCATAAGGGTTTATAAATGAGTAAACTATCTACATTAGCAAAATGCAGTTTAACTGTTGCCTTAACGGCTTTGGTTGCATGCGGTCAGGCAAATAAAAGCGATGTTCAAGAAGTACAAAAACCAGTAAAAACTTCAGCGATTGATCAAACTCAACTGAATGAAATGGCTAGTTCTCTTGATGTGAAATATCAAGTGTTGAGTAATTTAGAAACGGATTGCCCTGATAAAGACGGTAAAGCCATTGAACATTGTTTTAGCGCGTATATCCATTTTACCTCGCCAGTCGATCTGAATGTGAATAATTGGAGTATTCAATACTCGCAAGTTTATCCCATTTATGCGGGACAATCTGATGCGTTTTCAATCGCGTTGCATAACGGCGACATTCATAAAATTGTGCCTACAGAAGGTTTTTCAGGGTTTAAAGCGGGTGAAACACAAAGCTTAAAAATTTGGATGGCGGCAACTGTGCTGACACATTCGCAATTAATGCCTAACTATTGGCTGTCGAGTGATAATTTAACTGCGGCAGTTATTGATAGTACCCGTACTAAGATTGATCCAGAAACTAAGCTTGAGCTGACTCCTTGGATTGTTCCTTATGATGATATTCCAAAACAAATTAAATCTAATCCTAATGATATTAACGAATATGCTGATGCTAATTGGTTATTCGCGCATAATTCAGATGTGTCTGTAGATAAATCATCGTTAGCGACCAGCGTTATTCCAACACCAAAATCAATCACCATAACCGATGAAGCTAAAACGTTAAATTTAGCCAAAGGAATAACACTTTCTTATCAAGGCTTGGACGAAAAAGATATCAGTGCTGCTATCGATCGTTTAGCTAAATTAGGTGTAGCACAGACAGCGGATGGCCTTTCAGTTCAGATAAACATTGATAGCGCGATTAACGGTAATGAAAGTTACCAATTATCGGTAACGGATGACGGTATTATTATCAGCGCTGGCGATAAAGCCGGCGCATTTTATGGTGTACAAACCTTAGCGAGTTTATTGAGCCTTGATAGTTTAAGCATTCCTTATGTGAATATTTCCGATGAACCTAAATATGCTTACCGCGGACAACATTTAGATGTTGCGCGTAACTTTCATGATAAAGCGATGGTGTTTCGACTTATCGAGCAAATGGGCGCGTATAAGTTAAATAAATTACATATGCATTTAGCGGAAGATGAAGGATGGCGAATTGAGTTACCTAGCTTCCCAGAGTTAATGGATATTGGTGCAACACGTTGTATGGATTTATCAGACAAAGCGTGTATGCAGCCACAGCTTGGTGGAGCTGATGCAGCCGAGCGTGATGGGTTTTACAGCGTGCAAGATTATATCGATATTCTAAATTATGCGAGCTTACACCATATTCAGGTGATCCCATCGCTTGATATGCCGGGACATTCTCGTGCTGCACTTAAAGCGATGGAAGCTCGTTATCGTCGTTTTATGGAACAAGAAAATGAAGTAGAAGCGACAAAATATTTGTTAAGTGACTTTGATGATAAAACCGAATATATGTCAATTCAAAATTACAATGACAACACCATTAATGTTTGTTTAGAGTCATCATATGCGTTTGTTGATCAAGTGTTAGAAGATTTAATTTCATTGCATAATCAAGCTGCACATCCATTGCAGATGTATCATATTGGCGCGGATGAAACGGCGGGCGCTTGGGTAGAGTCACCTGCATGTCAGGCATTAGTAGCTGATACATCTAATGATGTTAATGATATTAAGCATTTAGGCGCCCACTTTATTGAGCGTGTATCAAATATGATCGCCAGTAAAGGTATTGCTGTAGGTGGTTGGAACGATGGTTTAGGTGAAACTCACGTAGAAAATATGCCTAAAGATGTGTACTCCTATATTTGGGGTTCTTTACCTGGCGGCGCTCATACTATGGTGAGTGAGCAAGCGCATCGCGGTTGGAACGTTGTTTTATCAATTCCTGATATTTTCTATTTTGATTTTCCTTATGAAGTTGACCCGAAAGAGCGCGGATATAACTGGGCTTCTCGTCGTATTGATAGCCGTAATGTTTTTAACTTTATGCCTGATAACTTGCCGATTCATGCGGAATTTCGTGTTGATACTTCAGGGCAACCTTTTGAAACTGACGACACTTTACAAAAAGATGAATCAGGAAAAGTCAGCCATCGTCCTATGCCAGAAAACTATAAAGTGGTTGGTGTGCAAGGGCAAATTTGGAGTGAAACTATTCGCAGTGAAAACCAAGCAGAATATATGCTTTATCCAAGAATGATCGCAATGGCCGAACGTGCTTGGTATCACGCTGATTGGTCCGTGCCTTATAATTATCAAGGGGCTAAATATAATAAAGACACTGACGTGTTTACTGAACAATTAAAACGATTACGTGATAAACAATGGCAGTTATTTAGTAACACCATTGCTCAAAAAGAGTTAATTAAGCTCGATAAACTTGGGGTGTTTTATCGTATTCCGACTGTAGGTGCTAAAATTATTGAAAATAAACTGCATATTAATAGTTCATTAGTAGGCTTACCTTTGGA
>JAQWHO010000375.1 GCA_029249355.1 Thalassotalea sp. | reverse complement strand
TAAAAAAGTGGGTTTCAAATCCATTAATGTCGATTTAATTTATGGTTTACCTCATCAAACGATTGAAACATTTACTAAAACACTAAACAAAGCCCATGAAATGGATGTGGATAGAATTTCATTATTTAGTTATGCGCATTTACCTAGCCGCTTTGCCGCACAGCGCAAATTACGTGACGAATGGCTACCAAATGTTGAGCAAAAATTTGCCTTAATGAAGTTAGCAATAGAGAAACTTTGCGATTTTGGCTACGACTTTATTGGTATGGATCACTTTGCCAAACCGGACGACGAGCTTTCTATCGCACAAAAAAATGGCACGCTACATCGTAATTTCCAAGGCTACACAACCAAAGGCAATTGTGACTTATTAGGGCTAGGTGTTTCATCTATTAGCGATATCGGCCATTCTTTTAGCCAAAATGTGAAAGATCTGCAAACCTATTACAAAGCCATTGAAAACAAAAAACACGCACAAGAAAAAGGCGTGAAATTATCACAAGATGATATTTTACGTGGTGAAGTTATCCGTGAATTAATGTGTAATTTGCATTTAGATAAGAACGCAATAAGCCAAAAGCACTCAATAGATTTCGATCAATACTTTGCTGAAGACCTTGCTCTACTCCAACCTTTTATTAATGATGGTTTAGTTGAAGTAACCGAAAAATCGATTCATATTGACCAAAAGGCGCGCTTATTAATTCGCATTATTTGCATGAGTTTTGACGCCTACATGAAACAGCACATTAACCAACAACGATTCTCACGCGTTATTTAATAGAAACCTCACAACTCACCAAAGCGGGTATTACTCAAGGCGCCAAGTAGTGATATCCGCTTTTTTATCCAACGAATTAATCAAGGTAACCTAAAATAAATTCTTCGCCAGTACTTTCTATCGCTAAAGTAGTGCCTTGTTGTGTTGTTACTTCTTTAGCAAAATTAACCCACTGATAATAAACATTGCGATGAACCTTAGCGACTAAGTTTCTTCTTACCGTTACGTATAATTCACCTTGTTCTGAAACCTGTAAAGGATGTTCTTTAGACAATAAAAATGTATCATCTAAGTTAGTACTGAGCTGCATTATCGTTTGCTTATCATCTTGCCAAGCCCATTGAGTAATAATAAAGGGGACTTCTTCAACGGTGATTTTCACTTTTTCAACGGGCGTTACTAGGAAGTATTCTTCAGCCTCTTTTTTTAATACCGAAGCAAAAAGCTTCACCAAAGACAAACGCTTAAATACCGTGCCATTATAAAACCACTGACCATCTGCTTTGATTTGCAGATCTATCTCACCGCAATACGGCGGATCCCACAATTCAACTGGTGGCATTTTTTTCTCACTGCATGAATCATTTTGTTTAAGTTGTTTAGAGATTTTTTCTAATGACATGATAAGTTACGAACTGATAAGACTTACTAATAATTTTATACACAATGAAGAAAGTAACAAATATATTCATCAAATAAATAACACAACGAACTTTTTAAATAGATCATTTTTATTCATCCAACAAATAGTAATATCAAAAGAAAGTTTTTTCTTGTCAATATAGGCATAAATGCAATATACTCTTCGCGCCTTATCACTGGGCACTTCAAGTAATATCAGTGGTGGCTATAGCTCAGTTGGTAGAGCCCCGGATTGTGATTCCGGTTGTCGTGGGTTCAAGTCCCATTAGCCACCCCATTCTTCTCTTTCGAGAATACACACTATAAAAATATCAAACTAACTTAGTCGTGTTAAAAACTTTTATATCGAGCTAACTTTTGTATTTTCCTTCTTATAATCAGATGCCGTGCAATTCATTTGCTCTTTAAACGCTTTATTGAAAGTCACTCGATTGCTAAAACCAGACTCCAGCGCTATACGTTCAATTGGCCAATTAATCTTACTATCTTCAAGTAGACCCACGGCATATTGCACTCGATAACTATTAATCAACCGATAAAAATTTGTCTGCATACGCTGGTTAATCACTTGTGAAAGCATGTGAGATTTAATGTCTAGGCAATTAGCAAGATCGGTCAACGTTAGTTTGTCATTCAAGTAAAGTTGCAGGCTTTGTAGTTGATCTTCAATATTCTTGGCAATATCATCCGCAGCTTTTTCAGGCAACGCTGAATGAATATATTTAACCTTACTGATCCCTTCCTTACTCTCATCATTGCTATTAGGTAAGTCTGGTTGTGGGATCGTAAATAAACGCTCTTCTTGCGTAAAAATAAGATCGGGCTTTTGAAGACCAGTAAAACCCATCGCAAGTACAATAACACCAATAAACAATAGCCAAATATTACTTACTTGATTCACCGTCCCTAGACCAAAGTATTGATGCGCAATAAAAAGCGAAACCCAAATAATTTCTAATAAAATAAAAGATAAAGTTAAGAATTTAAGCTGAGTAACGACTTCTACACTATTGTCTGCACGTAGATTAGGTAATGTAGACTTGAATTGATTCAAACTTTTCCAGCTTAACCACAAATACAGTGATAAATGGGTTTTTATTGCAAGTATGCGTAGGACAATTTCCGCAGGTAGTTTTCCAAATCCAGCGGTGTCACTATTAACAAGGCTTTCCCACATTGCAATTTTTAACTCGGCAGAACGAAATACATTTGGGCTATTTAAAAACAACCATACGGCGCACCAAGGTGCTAAATGAATTAACCAGTCTTTAGTTGTGAATAATGCTTGGCCCGTAACACTTCTTACATAAGCATAAAAAACAGGCCCTAAAACGAGCACCATGGCGGGAATTAAATCCAAAAAATGTGGTATATGCCGATATAAACCAGTATGCAGAGCGCCCCCTTCAAACAATTTATAAGCCAAAACGGCAACTACAATCGATAAAATTCGTCCAGGTTTTTTAGCTTCCGTACGAAACCATAAAGAAATAGCCAGCATGAGTGCATGGCTAAAACCAACAAAATAAATAACACCTAAAAAACTAATTTCCATACACCCTCTTGCTGGCTCTATATTGTGGGAATTAACCAAGAAAACTATGCAGCAAAAAATCATATTTACTGTAAAGCTAAAAGCAGTTTATCAAAAAATGTCACCCCTTTACTTACTTTATCAGTAAGCTTTAATTGAGGTTAACAAGTAAACATAACAAAAAGGCATACTTCTCAGAACATAAGAATCTATAGATTTAGAAATGAAAACACTAATACAAGTAATAATATCGAGTGTAATACTGACTGTTATTTGCACGCCAACCCTTGCGAAAGAGTTATTGCCACGAAGTGCTTTTTTAGGTTTATCGCCGGCATCAGCTGAAAGTGAACAAACTGTTGTTATAAAAGCACTACACCCTGCAGGAACGGCACAAACATTAGGATTAGCCATTGGTGATTCAATAATCAGCGTGAATCAACAGC
>JAQWHO010000374.1 GCA_029249355.1 Thalassotalea sp. | reverse complement strand
TTCTCAGTCCAACAAGACTATTCATGACGGTATGCGTAAAGCACGAAATATCATGAACCAAATCAACTTTTATAAACACACCGACGTAACAAGAAAAGATGTATTAGATGATAATCAGCGAGCTAAAAAAGCAGCGAGCGCTATGCCTCAATTACATCTTGATGATAATTTCATACTAGGTAAGTTGCGCTCAGCATTAGCGCCAATGATACCAACAAGACCAGAAAGTGCGTCTGGAGTTACTGAAGAAGATAATTCTAAAGTTGCATAAATCATCATGTACAAAAGAAAAAAGGTAGCGCTTGCTACCTTTTTTTATACATAAAAATTGCAACTATTATTACACCAGCAACTTATTCAAACCCATAAAACAGAAATTTTCACCGTTAAAATATCGCATTATAGACGGTATATATATGCTAAAAAACTCATAAAAACATGCTCAATTAGGCATATTTAACAAGGGCAATATGTGATTATAACTGACGAAAAACTACTAGAATTTATATAAAATCAGCTAAGCTAACTAACAATTAACGCTACAACTCAATACACTTTAGACAGCACTTAAACGCAAAGGAAAAGGTTCACCACTTGTAGAAAACCGTTGACATAAACCTCAATTAATAAAACCTAAACACACGATTTAACCTAAAATATAGGCAATCTATTTAACATATTTCACGCCAAGACTATGCATCATAATCCCATAGAACTATTTCAATTCCAAACATAATAAACATCAATAAAACGTAATATAAATCCTGAAAAACAACGAGCATAAACAAACACATTAACCATTGTCAGTATGCAATTAAACAAGAAAAATAATCTATGTAATTAAGCATATTAAACAGTTATTATGCGCAAAAAACCAAGACGAATTAGCGTGGAGTTATAAACATATTGAACGGTGGTAATATGTATTATACATAGCGAAACGATGTAGAAATTTATGCGTATAAAAATAGCGAAATACACTAATACAACCTGTGAACCATACAGGTAATTATTCATATTAAACAGCATTAACATGTAAAATAATCATGATTACACATATAGATTTCAAGCGTATTACACTGTAAAAACATGCTAAACAAAACAAAAATATCAAACTAAAATATCACATATTAAACAGTGACACTATGTACTGTACGCCTACAAATCAAAGTGCGAAACAATATATTTTATAGCATTACTATCCTATTTAAATCATTGCAAAAACATAGTTTATTGAGCACATTAGGCAGTAATATTATGCAAAGAAACACCTGTACCTCCCATACAAAAAAAAGCATATAATGCAGTTGTAAAATGTAATCCGATCCAATAATAACCAAGCCAAAGAAAACATTTTAAACAGTAATAAAACGCAATAAACCATACTTAAGCAACATAAAACCTAATAAGTAAAAATTAAAAAAGACCTCTCATTTAAAATATAAAAATGTAATATTTGAAACTCACAAAATAAGCTATCTAATTTATCCCCTAAATGAATAAGTCGATAAGAAACACAATTTAACAACCGTCAAAATCTCACTGTTTTAATAAAAATAAGCTCGATTTTTTACTTCATACGCATTCTGAAAAATGTCGTTTGAGCAAGAATAAAATCAACTTAAGAGTAGTTAACACTAAAAATCCTTTCTCGATAAAACACAAATTATCATGTTTAACACATGTGTTTTTATCGTTGAAATATGTCTTTTATCTCTGCCAAATAATAAAAATAAACACAAAACAAACAGTACAAAATAAATTATATTTGGTTGAAAATGGTCGGTAAACTATTGGTGGATTGTTGATGTTTTTAGGTGGTGAACATTGGTGGGCAAGGGTGAGAATGAGTGGTGAACAAAGGTGGAATGCCTTGGTGAACGAGCGGTGGAGTGTATGAGGTGTATTCTGGTGGATGATGTTTTGTTTTGTTATTCCCTTTAATAATTAAATTAAGTAATTACCTTTTAAGATAATAGTAAGGGTTACATTGTTCAGAGATATTGGGTTATACTTATTCCGTTCATCTTTAAGTTGGACAATTTAAGAAGCTTATTAGGGCGAGAGCGAAATTGCCCAAGCATTTGTTTCGATACTCGAAGCTATAGCATCAAGCATATAATTTGCAGACCATAAAGCAAATTGAAAAATGGTCACTCTCCAAGTAAGTGAAAAGGCAATGCTGGATCACTCAATTTGAAAGTAAGCATTCTTAAAAGCCCCTCTCCGAAAGATTGGGGCATCTCTTCGGTACGACCTCTCCCCAATACTAAAGCCCTATCTATTAAAATACGCCCACGCATAAAAACACGGGCAAAAGAAATGCACAAAAAATTAATAATCCTCAGTAGTCTAATCGCATTTAGTTCAAACTTAAATGCTAATGAGTTAACTGAGGAATACTCTCAACTATCTCGGTATGTAAAAATAAATGTTGATGCTGAGTATCAACAAAAGAACCCGCTAAAAACAATTGTAAGTATTAGGTTTCCCGATTCAATAGAAACTGTTGGTCAAGCTGCGACATATGCGCTCGAACAAAGTGGTTATGTAATGCCTAATAGTAAAGGGTTAACCTCAGCAGTAAAAATTCTAGTTTCAAGACCTCTTCCCCGCATCCATAGAAAGTTCGAACACATCACTTTAGAAAATCTATTAAAGACATTAGCTGGCGAAGCATTTGTTCTTTTAGTAGATCCTATTTCTCGCAAAGTAAATTTTGTAACAACCCTTAAGTCGCAAGGTGAAAATTAATCATGAGCAAACAAGATAACTCAAGCAAAGAACAGTGGGTCAAAGAGAGCCTAATTGAAAGTAACGAAAAAACCAACGATAGCTTTTCAGATAACTACGACAAAAACGTAACTCATGGCGGCGATAAAGAGAGTCAATTTCCAGATGACGAGTCAGTGAATCAAACTGATAAAAAACCTAGTGAAGAAACCACCATAAAAACGGAAGATAAAAAAGCTAAGAAAAGTGGATATGCGGCACTAATTTTTATAATTGTTTTGATTGTGATTGGTGGTGTTGCATACATAGCTTATGAAAAATATTCACTCAACAAACAACAACAAGAAACAACGATAGCCATAGAGCAAACAAGATCTAACATTGAAGGTAATATTGCGACACTCGAAGAAAAGTTGGTTGATGTGGTTGATAGTCAAATAAAACCACTAATGAATTCAGTAGAACAATTAAAACTAGCACTTAACACATTAGAACTGTCACTTAACAAAAATAGAGCGAACATAGAACAACAACAGTTAATGTTAACGGGATTGTCGGAAAACGAAAAGTTCAACTCTGAACTGGTTAACGTAGTAAGCAAATCATCACAAGCCAACAAGGAAAGTATCGATTCACTTAGAATGGTTCTAGGTGCGCTTGACCAAAACTTAAAAAACATCGAAAAAACAAACTTACCATCATTTTCCATCTCACCTAATGCTGCACAAGAAACAGTCGACTTAAAAACAATTGAAGGTTACAAATTTTTCTCTGTAGATATTTGGGGAGCTGAAAAGGTAGCGGTATTTACTAAAGATACAGCTTTCCAGAAAGTGAAAGAGGGTGAATTCATCGAAGGGTACTACGTTGAAAGTATCAATGCTGTATCAGGGGAAGTTGAATTAACCAAAGATAAACTCAAATACTTGGTAACGATCCGATGAAAAATGCAAGCATCATAATATCGCTACTCACTCCAATACTTCTATCAGGCTGTTCAGCTATAGGATTTTCTTGGGAGGGTGCAGAACAAACCAAACAAGTACCTGGTAACAAGTGCAGCGTAAAGCTCAACAACAAAAAAACCTACTGGTCTAGGTTTGAGGGTGGCGCGATATATCTTTATGACCGGACAGGCAATAGTTGTTTATTGAAAGTAATAGAGCCTCAAAGCCACTAAAAAGTTGTCGACGGCAACTTTTTCTAGTTACGTATATAGGAGATTTAGACATGTTTCATCGAAACTCAAGTAAAAGCGTTGTAGCGTTGCTGGTGAGTGCATCAATGATTGGTTCATTAGGTGTAAGTGCCACACCTCTGTCAAAGGTGAAAAACACAAAAGAAGACTCTACTGAAATCATAACAACCTCAGAGCAAGCCAAAACATATGAAGAATTAATCGAGTATTACAACACCCTTAATGCTTTAGACAAAGCTAGAGCGAAATCATGGCGTTTATCTGAAAAAGAGTACGGTAGATATAAATTATTGAAAGAAACGTCACCTAGAGCTATTTGGACCCCTAGTATAGACCCGATCACGCTTTTAGGTGCGGAAGCCAGAACAGAACAAGAGAGGGTGAAGTATGCACGACTCTTTAATCAGATTGAGTTGGAGCGTACCGAAAAAGACATAGCTTTTGGCGTAGCTCAAAATGAAGACTTAAAAAGATTATCACCTAACTCTAATGGATTTAAATCGTATCTCGAACAGCGCAAAGAGCGTCGTATTAATTATATGAATATGAATTCAATGTCTCAGGGTTCACCAGATTCCAACTCAGAATATCAAACTACAAGCTACATTCTTTATGTGGATTTAATGCGCGAGTGCGGAAAACAATGTTCGGAGCAAGTTGCTAAAGCTATAGAAATGGGTCGAGTTGATTTTTTCTTTATAAACGCCAGCTCAGACAATGAAATCATAGAATTTGCGCGTAAGCACAGCATACCTTCTAAGAAAGTTAAATCGGGTGTGTTTACTTTTAATTACGCTAACGAAGATAAAACACCGTTAATGCCTACGCCTGTATTAATTCAAAAAGTCACAGGTAATAACGATGCTGTTAGAGTTCTCCTTTAATAGTCTGGGGCAGTATTTATCGAATGTTAGAGCAATCTTTATTCTTGGGGTTGCTCATTTTTCATTTGTAAGAGCCTTAATATTCCCTTGTGTTTTTTCAATGAAGGTTGCTGCGGCCTCGTATTCTGCGGAAATACCTAGTGGTTTTTATGATGTTGCACAAAAAGAGAATGTCCCGGTAAAGCTTTTATGGTCATTAG
>JAQWHO010000373.1 GCA_029249355.1 Thalassotalea sp. | reverse complement strand
AGTGGCGCTAATACTAATTGAAGTGGATAATTCCAAGCCCCCATAATTAATACGGTACCTTGAGGCTCAGGTTGAATATATGATCGACCTGGCTGGACAATAACGGGCGTAGAAACTCGACGTTTTTTAGCCCATTTATTGAGACGTTTTACAACGTGATCAACATCACCAGCAACATAGGAAACTTCAGTGATCCACGCTTCAAGATTTGGCTTACCTAAGTCTGACTTTAAAGCCTCTAAACATAACTGCTCATTTTCAGTGACCAATTTTTTTATTTGTAATAATTGTTTTTTTCGCCAAGCTAAGTCATGCGTTTTATGGCTATTAAAATAGGCTTTATGCTGGTTGAGTTGCTGTTCAAAGTTCATAAAGTCTCCAAAACTAAGTTAAAGGTGGTCGGATGACTAAATTAACATCATTTAGAACTTTTGTACAAAATAGATTTAACGTTTTAACTGCATGATCCAATAAATTAAACGTTCCACTGTCAGATGAATATATCCGACATCAATTTCATCAACAGGAACAACTAGGTTTCTGTATTCTAGTTGCGTAAAGATAGTGAGCATAATGTCGGCATCAATAGCGGAGTTTTCTTCATTAAAATATGAGCAAAGCTGTTTGAAAGGTAAAATTAATGCTTGTCTATGGGTTTTAGCAAGTTCTCTTAGTTTTGGACTAATTTGTATTTCAGTAAACAATAACTGTTCGATAGCCAGCTCTGTAGGGTGATCTTTAATTTTAGAAAATAAATAATTAGTTGCCATTTTACTCAGTATTTCAGCTAACTCCGTACGCAAAGTAACTTTTTTTAATTGAGTTTTTGTATATGAATCTAAAATGTCGAATGCCGGTAGCCAAGCAGCACCAGCCCTTGAAACTGTCTGGGTTGAACTTAACATAAAAGCTTCATGAACCAGTTCTTTAATATCTTTAAAATAGTATGTGGTTAGTGATAATTGAAGTTGCGCATGACTGGCAATAGCACGATGTGTTGTGCCTTTTATACCTTGTGTGGCTAACACTTCAATTGCGGCATTAAGAATTTGATTGCGAGTTTGTTCGCCTTTTGAACGACGCTTTACTAAAGCTTTATCTTTGAGTTCTGCCATATTAAATACTACTTAAAATTTAAAGTTAATTAACAATAAATTAACTTACTTTTAATACTTATTCAATGATTGTAGCTAAGTGGTAGCGCTTACTTGGTTAAATAGTTATTTATTATTGTGTCTTTGTTTTGCCAAAGCTGAGTTAACCATTGATGAAATGTTTTTTTATACTGTATATCATCGATATAATTGCCGCGTAACTGTTCAATATTGTCAATTTGTTCAATATCTATAACCACTTCTTTCAATTGTCCTTTCAACATATCTTTCATGATATGTCCCTTGTTTTGAGGATAGACAAGCGTGATATTTAAAATTTTATCGAATTGCTCACCCATAGTTGCCAGAGTGAATGCAATACCACCAGCCTTGGGTGAAAGTAAGTGTTGAAAGCTATTATTTTGCGCTTGATGCTTTTCAGGGGTAAAACGAGTACCTTCAACAAAATTAATAATGGTTGTAGGTGTATTTTGAAATTTTTTGCATGAACGCTTGGTTGTTTCGATGTCAGTGCCAATTAAGTGAGGGTGCTTTTTTAAAAACGACTTACTATAACGTTTCATAAAAGGCATATCCAAAGCCCAGCAACCCATGCCAATAAACGGGACTTTTTTAAGTGAATCTTTTAAAAAGTATTTTGGCTCTGGAATATGCGTTCTCGCAAAATTTGATAATACAAAGATATCTAGCCAACTTTGGTGGTTAGCAATAAGTAGATACCAAGCATCTTTACTTAAATTGTCATTGCCCGTGACTTTCCACTCAATTTTATTGAAAAGGCTCATAATTAAAAAATTATTAAATGCCCAAAAACGATAAATAAAATGCATCGGTCGGTATATTGCTCTATGAATGACTTTAAAAGGAAGAATTAATTTTAACAATCCGCCTAACATCAAGGATGAACCCGCCATTGCTAAGTTTAAACAAAAAAGTGTAAAGGAGAGTGGCATTAAAATAAAAGCGGGTAAGCCAGAAAGCATAAAATAAAAAGTGAATGATTATGAAAGATTTGTTGAATATTTTACGCGGGATTTATCAATATTGAAAATGCTTTGTTTGTTACACATGTACGCTGAGTTAGTTGAATTTGTTAGTTATTCGTCAAATTTTAGTGATAAAAAAAGAGTGAGGTTTTAAGTTCACTCTTATTTTTTTTATCACAAACCGCTATTTTTTCTTGGCTTTTTTCGTTACAAATTTTGCTGAAAGTAATTCATCGTTATCAAAGTCATCAACATTAATTACAGACAATCGTTGTTGTTCTGCCTCAATTAATAATTGTGCTTCTTGCTCGGTGATAACTTTTGCAGCGAGTCCTTTTTCTGCAACTTTATCAAGTTGATAAAATGGCAGTCTTTCTTTGGTTGCTTTACAAACTCTGTCAAATATTGGTTCACAAGCAATAATATTTAGCAATGCAGTTTCTAACTTTCCAAGAACATTTTCGCCATCATCGGTTAAATATTGCCCCTGGCCTAAACGTGTTCTAGCTTCACAAGGCGTTTGTAAAATTTGAGCGACTTTATGATCAGTAATATCAGATGGTTTTGTCAACCATGTACCCAAAGGGAAAATTATTGCACGTAACGCAAATGCTACAACTTTGTTAGGAAAGTTACCTATAAGTTCATCGATGGCTTTTTGAGTACGGTATAATGAGTCTTCAACAGCCCATTGAACTAAAGGTAAATCATCAGTTTTTCGACCTTCATCGTTAAATCTTTTTAAACTTGCACTTGCTAAATAAAGGTAACTTAAAATATCACCTAAACGAGCTGAAATTCGTTCACGGCGCTTTAAGTCTCCACCAAGAGTCAACATGGCAATGTCTGAAAGCATAGCTAAGTTTGAACTAAACCTTGTCATTAATTGATAGTAACGACGCGTTTCATCATTAAAAGGCGCTTTGATAAAACGAGCTCCCGTAAATGACATCCACTTACTGCGAACGATGTTACTGATAGCAAAACCAATGTGACCAAATAACGCATGGTCAAAATGATTCAGTGCTTTCGACTCATTAGGGTTAGAGGCCGATTCAAGCTCAGCTAAAACATAAGGGTGGCAACGAATTGCTCCTTGACCATAAATGATCATACTGCGGGTTAAAATATTGGCACCTTCAACAGTAATGGCTACTGGAGCACCTTGATAACCACGGGCAAGGTAATTACTTCTGCCCATACAAATGCCTTTACCGCCATGAATATCCATAGAATCAGTAAGACAACTGCGCATTTTTTCGGTTAGATGATATTTCGAAATAGCTGAAACCACTGAAGGTTTTTCACCTAAATCAATGGCGCCTGTAGAAAGCGTTGTGACAGCATCCATTAAATAAGCATTACCGCCAATGCGGGCTAAAGCTTCTTCAATACCTTCCATTTTGCCAATCGGTAATTTAAATTGTCGTCTAATACGGCTGTAAGCACCTGTTGCAAGCGCGATAGATTTTATGCCACCAGCACTATTTGACGGTAAAGTAATAGCACGACCTACCGATAAACATTCAACGAGCATTCTCCAGCCTTGTCCTGCCATTTCAGGGCCACCGATAATAAAATCAAGTGGTACAAAAACTTCATTACCTTGTGTAGGACCATTTTGAAAAGGCACATTCATGGGGAAATGACGACGACCCGTGATAACACCTTCAATGTTGGTTGGGATCAAAGCACACGTAATACCTAATTCTTCTTTGTCGCCAAGCAAACCGTCAGGATCTCGTAATTTAAAGGCTAAACCTAATACCGTCGCAATAGGCGCTAGGGTAATGTAACGTTTGTTCCACGTTAATTTCATCCCTAAGGTTTCTTTACCTTCAAATTCGCCACGACATACAATGCCAAAGTCTGGTATTGCACCTGCATCAGAGCCCGCTTCAGGGCTAGTAAGTGCAAAACATGGAATTTCTTCACCTTTTGCTAAGCGAGGAAGGTAATAATCTTGTTGTTCAGTTGTACCGTAATGTTGTAATAATTCTCCCGGACCTAAAGAGTTTGGTACGCCAACGGTGCTTGCTAAAACGGTGCTAGCACCCGATAACTTTTGCAGTACACGAGATTGAGCATAAGCGCAAAATTCTAGGCCGCCATATTGCTTTTTAATGATCATCGCAAAGAATTTGTTATCTTTTAAGTATTGCCATACTTCAGGTGATAAATCAGCCCTGTCATGTGTAGTTTCCCAGTCATCAATCATTTTACACACTTGTTCAACAGGGCCGTCTAAAAAGGCTTGCTCTTCAGAACTTAAACGAGGTCTAGGATATTGGTGAAGTTTTTGCCAGTCAGGGCTACCTCTAAATAACTCAGCTTCAAACCAAGTTGTACCGGCATCAATGGCTTCTTTTTCCGTATCTGACATGTCAGGCATTATTTTTTGAAATGCTGCGAGTAACGGTTGGCTGATATATTTTTTACGAATATCTGCAATATTAAATGGTAAAATAACTATTGCGAAAATTAGCCATCCCCAAAATGAAACCACATTCATGAAAGAGCCAACAATCATTAATACAGCGAAAGATACGCTGAAAGTAGATAATGACGAGCGGTTGTATGTCATAAACGTGATAAGTGCGATCGCACATAATAACCAAGTAAATAATTCCACAAAAATTCCTTATAACTTACAAATAAAAAAAAGAGGTCAGACCACTAAGTTTGTTAGCTTAATTTGCTTTGAAGCGAAGATCAATAATTTATTCTTAACTTTCTTCGCAGCTAATATTTATTCTTATTTAATATTAGCAAAATTAAACTAATTGCCCCCAAAAATAATTGTTTCTTGTTTTTCGTTCCATAGTGGGTATTTAGTCATTACCTTTGTAAATATCGCACTTTGCAAATAACTATTAAGCCATGCTCTTACTTTCGGGAAGGGGGCTTGTAGATACCATTGACGTTCAATGCGGGCAAATTGCCGAATAAAAGGTAATAAAGCAATATCCGCTAAACTCTCATTATTTGAAATTAAAAACTGATGTTGAGTTAGCCTTTGTTCTAGCTGAGCTATATAGGCTTCACAGGCTTGACGGCATTCAACAATATTAGTTTCATGATAGCGTTTAGCGCACTTATAATTTTCGAGGCAACCTTTAAACTGGTCATCAAATTGAGTTATGAGCGCCATCATCTCTGTATTTTTATTTAAGTGATTGTCTTTTACACCTTGATGTAAAAAGTCATCAGGATCATTTTGGTTAAAAGCCCATAACATAATATCTAAACTTTCTTCAATTACGCCACTCTCTTTGTTGACTAAAACAGGAACAGTCGCTTTTGGCGATGCATCAAGCATTTCTTGAGGTTTATTACTTAAAACTATATCGCGTAATATGACGGTTTTCTTGGCTTTAAATATGGCGAGTCTTGCCCGCATCGCAAAGGGGCAATTTCTTAATGAATACAAAATAGGGAGATCTAAAACTTCATTCATGGGGTTTTTACTAGTTCGTTATTTATCGGAAAGTACTTTCCTTACATTAAACTACTTTAACGATATTCATCTGGTAAATATACAGGTAAAATCCCCACTTTAAATTTAACGAACAAAGTTGTATAAATGGATCATAAAATTGAATTATTAGCCCCAGGTGGTGATGTTGATGCGATTAAAGCGGCAATAATTGCAGGAGCCGATGCGGTTTACTGTGGATTAGATACCTTTAATGCGCGTAACCGTGCGTCTAATATTTCATTTGAACAACTTGTTGGTATTATTCGTTTAGCACATCAATATCAATGCGAAATTTTTCTGACATTAAATATTGTCATTCTAGAACAAGAGTTTAAGTCACTCACCAAGTTATTGAATAAATTAGTTAATACCACGCTTGATGGTGTGATTGTTCAAGATCTTGGCATGTTTTACATTTTGAAAAAGCATTATCCAACGCTTGATATTCATGCATCAACACAATTAACCACTCATAATGTTGGACAAGTACCTTTCCTTAAAAAACTAGGTGCTTCAAGGGTGAATTTATCGAGAGAGTTAAATTTACGCGAAATAACGGCAATAGCTAAAGTAGGGCATGAAAATGATGTTCTCACTGAAGTATTTGTTCATGGTTCTTTATGTGTCGCTTTTTCGGGTTTATGTTATTCAACATCAGCAAGTGTGGGGAATTCAGGGAATCGCGGCCGTTGTAGTCAAGCTTGTCGTGAAGAATATGAAACGACTGAGTCAGGAAATAATTTTCCCTTAAATATTAAAGACAATTCAGCGTTTTTTGATCTACCTGCTCTGATAGAGGCGGGAGTTCATTCATTTAAAATAGAAGGACGCATTAAAGGCGCAAGTTATGTTCATACCGTTGTTGATAGTTTTCGTAAACAAATTGATGGTTTTGTAGAAACTGGTGAATTGTTAGAAGACGGAGAGCGTTTATACAAAGTATTTAACCGTGACTTTTCTAACGCATTTTTACGAGGCGATTTAAACCAATCCATGTTTATTGATAATCCTCGTGATAATTCTAAGAATCATGCGATTGAAAAGTTTTCTGCGGATAAAAGCCAAGAAATTTCTGTTGTGCAAATTCATGATGTGGAGCAGAGCCTGAGCGATGAAAAATCGGCAATTCAGGCAAGTGTTTTTGATAAAATCAAACACCTGAGTATCGAGAAAGTGCCATTAGCTTTGAATGTTACAGGCATTGAAGGACAGCCATTAAAAATAGAAGCTGTTACTGAAGGCTTCTCTGTAGAAAAACAAACCTTTAGTGCCAGTTCATCCTCGTTATTAGTGAAAAGTGATAAGTATAGTATTGATAAAAATGCGATTGAAAAACGCTTTAAAAGTTTAAATAATGCACAATATAATTTAACAAAAATAGATACTGGTAACTTCGCTGAAGGCTTAAGTATTCCTTTTAAGGAATTAACGATGCTTAAAAATGAAATGGCACTTTTGTTAAGCGATAATAATGTTATTCACTCTGAAGTAGAGCT
>JAQWHO010000372.1 GCA_029249355.1 Thalassotalea sp. | reverse complement strand
TGTAGTGTGCGTCGTGTAAAAACCTTGCTTGATGAAAAAGATTGTCACGTTCGCCAATTATTATTACGTGCGATTATTCAAAGTGGTGAAAATGGCGTTGAGCGTTGCCATTGTGTGAGTTATCAAAGTGATACTGCATTATTACAAGAATTGTTTACCCGTGATGGTGCCGGCACATTAATTGCGAAAGATCATAAAGAAGAAATTTCAACGGCTACTATTGATGACGTAGCAGGTATTTTAGAACTTATTCAGCCACTTGAAGAAGAGGGCGTATTGGTTAAACGTTCAAGAGAATTATTGGAAGTTGAAATTGATCGTTTTACCGTACTGAAAAAAGAAGACGTGATTATTGCTTGTGTTGCGCTTTACCCATATTCAGAAGCGAATACCGGTGAAATTGCTTGTGTGGTGATTCATCCTGATTATCGTAAAGGAAATCGTGGTGAAAGATTAATGGCAGCGGTTGAAGAGAATGCAAAAGCACAAGGGTTTGATTCGGTCTTTGTTTTAACTACAGTGAGTGGTCATTGGTTTTTAGAGCAAGGCTTTACCGAACAACCGATTGAAAAACTTCCTGAAGGTAAAAAAGAAATGTATAACTTTCAGCGAAAATCAAAAATTTACGTTAAAAATCTTCCTTAACTTTCCAGTGCTTATAAAAGCAAAGCCCAAACAACGTGGTTGTTTGAGCTTTTTAATTTATTAAAGCACGCTGTAAAATTAAAGAATAGGACCCGCTTTAACTAATGCTTTACCGTTGTCAGTATCGGTAAACTTATTAAAGTTATTAACAAAACGTGAAGCTAAATCTTGTGCTTTAGTTTGCCACTCTGCTGCATTCTCATAAGTATCACGTGGATCAAGAATTTCAGTTTTAACGCCTGATAACTCTGTTGGTACATTTAAATTAAATAATGGCAATGTACGTGTATCTGCTTTATCAATAGAGCCATCTAAAATAGCGTCGATAATCGCACGAGTATCTTTAATTGAAATACGCTTTCCTGAACCATTCCAACCGGTGTTTACTAGGTAAGCTTCTGCGCCAACAGCTTCCATACGCTTACGTAAAACTTCTGCGTATTTTGTTGGGTGTAAACTTAAGAAGGCTGCGCCGAAACAACTTGAAAATGTTGGTGTAGGCTTTGTTATTCCACGTTCTGTGCCGGCTAACTTTGCCGTAAATCCAGACAAAAAGTAATATTCAGTTTGCTCAGGCGTTAATTTAGCCACTGGAGGTAAAACACCAAAAGCATCTGCCGTTAAGAAAATGACTTTTTTAGCATGTCCTGCACGAGAAATAGGCTTAACAATGTTTTCAATATGGTCAATAGGGTATGAAACACGTGTGTTTTCTGTTTTTGAGTTATCGTCAAAATCAATTTTACCGTTTTCATCAACACTGACGTTTTCTAATAAAGCATTACGACGAATAGCGTTATAGATGTCTGGTTCATTCTCTTTGCTTAAATTAATGGTTTTAGCATAACAACCACCTTCAAAGTTGAAAACACCATTGTCATCCCATCCGTGTTCATCGTCACCGATTAATGCACGTTTAGCATCAGTTGAAAGTGTTGTTTTACCTGTTCCTGAAAGACCAAAGAAAACAGCAACTTCACCATCTTTACAGACATTAGCACTACAATGCATTGAAGCAATACCTTTTAAAGGTAATAGGTAGTTCATCATTGAGAACATACCTTTTTTCATTTCGCCGCCGTACCATGTACCGCCAATTAACTGAATTTTCTCTGTCAAGTTGAAAGCAACAAAGTTTTCAGAATTTAAACCTTGCTCTTGCCATTTGTCGTTGGTTGTTTTCGCACCATTCATTACTACGAAATCAGGTTCGTAATCTTTCAACTCTTCATCCGATGGACGAATAAACATGTTTTTAACAAAATGTGCTTGCCAAGCAACTTGTGTAATAAAGCGTACTTTTAAACGGGTGTCTTCATTAGCACCACAAAAAGTGTCAACAACGAATAAACGTTGTTCAGAAAGCTGGGTAGTTACAAGTGACTTTAAATGATCCCAAGTTTCTTGTGTCATTGGCTTGTTATCGTTTTTACCTTGATCAGACCACCACACCGTATCGCGTGAAGTATCGTCGCGAACGATGTATTTATCTTTAGGTGAGCGACCGGTAAATATACCCGTATCAACATTAACTGCACCAAGTTCAGTGACAACACCTCTGTCATAGCCCTCAAGATCAGATTTAGTTTCCTCTGCAAATAACAAATCATAAGAAGGGTTATAAACAACCTCCGTCGCGTCATTAATGCCGTATTGAGTTAAATCGATAGTTTTTGGCAAAGCAGTCATAGCAAATAAGCTCCTAAAGTATGACGATATTGTGAATTTTAAAGTTCAAGGTAATGTTGAGGGCGCAATTTTAGGCGATTTTGAAACAAAACGAAAGGAAAATTTGTTTCGATGTGAAAGTTTTCATTATAACTTTCATTTATAGTGAAATTAATTTCAGTTTATATGCATAGTTATTAGGGCTTCTTAAAGCAAAGCTAGAAAAAATGGAGAGGTATAGGTTTTTATATTTATAATAAAAATGTAGGAATATACACAAAAAAAGCGAAATAAATATTAGCTATTCCGCTTTGTTCTATAAATAATCATTCGAAACGAAAGAAGTTTTCAACAAATAAAACTTGACCGAATAGTTAGGAATTAGTTAGAAAATTTCTTCTTGTGGCGTTTTATTGTCGAAAATTCCATAGCTATTATCTTTGGTGACATATTCAGTAGGTGCACTGCCTACTTTAAAATATTCGAAGATACTGGTGTTATCGGTACGCTTAGTTAATTTACCCGTTAATTTGTCAATACGAACAGAGACAATGTTTTCTGGTTGCATAAAAGGTTCAGGCGGAAGATCTTCCAACGCGGTTTTCATAAATGAAATCCAAGCGGGTTGTGCCGATTTTGCACCAAACTCTCTACCTACAATTTGATTTTTATCAAGATTGTTATTATATGAAGAGCTACCTAAATTACGTGAAGGGTCATCAAAACCAATCCATGCCGTTGTGACTAATCTACGACTAAAGCCTGAAAACCATGCATCTTTAGCTTCGTTCGTTGTCCCTGTTTTACCCGCAATATCGCGTCTATTCAGTTTTCTTGCTCTAAAGCCTGTTCCTTGCCATCCAGGCGGGGATGACCAATCCGCTCCCCAAATTGCTTCATTTAAAGCTTGGGTGATTAAAAACGCATTTTGTGGCGAAATGACTCTTTCAGCTTTTATGAAAGGATGCTCTTTAGAAAAGGCTTGTTGATCAAACATCTCTGTATCAGTTAAGGGTTCAGGGTTGTGGTTTGTATCAGGGGTTAAATGTTCATTTTCAAAATGGCTACAGTCATCACATGCAATTGCAGGGTTTGCTTGATAAACGATATTACCAAATGAATCTTCAATACGTTCAATAATATAAGGTTCGATCAAAAAACCGTTGTTAGCAAATGTCGCAAAACCTGTGGCGATTTCTAATGGAGTTAAAGAGGCTGAACCTAATGAAAGTGATTCATCTTTTGGCAATTCATCAGGGGCAAAGCCAAAAGAAGCTAAATGAGGAATGATCTTATTCAAACCTACTTCTCTAAATAATCGCACGGCTACAACGTTCTTTGATTCCGCTAAAGCTCTTTTGACTCTAATTTCACCTGAGTAAATTGCGGGTGAATTTTTTGGCCGCCAAACTACACCGGTAATATCGTTTGATTGATTAATAGGGGCATCATTGACTAACGAAGCAAGTGTAAAACCATTTTCCAGAGCCGCAGAATAGACGAATGGTTTAATGTTAGAGCCGACCTGACGTTTAGCTTGAGTGACTCGATTAAATTGTGATTGTTTAAAACTAAAACCGCCAATAACCGCTTTTATTGCACCGTTGTCAGGTGATAAAGAAACCAGTGCAGAACTTGCAGATGGCAACTGGCTTAAAGCATATTGTCCTGCTTTTTGCGTAACATAGACGATATCGCCGTAACGGGCTATTTCACTGGCAATTTTAGGTGGCAGACCTTGTTTATCATCATTAATATATTCTCTTGCCCACGACAAACCTTGCCAATCAATCGTCGCAACATCATTATTTTGAAAAGTCACTTCAATGGAGTGATCATGAATGTTTGTTACCACGACAGGAATAAGAGGAGGGTAGCTTTCTATATTAGCTAACGCCTCTGTAATTTCGACTTCATTAAGCGGGTCTATCTCAGCAATAGAAATTTCATTGTCGTTCGCTATTTGAGGACGAAGTGACTTAATAGCGCCTCTGTAACCATGACGTAAGTCGTAATCAAGCAGGTTTGTAATAACAGCATGTTCGGCTGACTTTTGAAGTTTTGAGGTGACCGTTGTGTAAACTTTATAACCACCGGTATAAGCTTGCTCTTTACCATATCTGTCGATCATTTCTTGATGTGCCATTTCAGCGGCATAAGGGGCGCTTAATTCAATAATTGCTCCATGTTTTTCTGCGGTAATTGGTGCATTTATCGCTTGTTCAAATTCATCTCTAGTAATGTAATCTGTTACTAGCATGCGTTTTAAAACAATAGCACGTCTTGATAAGGCTCTATCAGGACGACTAATTGGATTCAATGTTGAAGGTGCTTTAGGTAGTCCTGCTAAAACGGCAATTTGTGCAAGGGATAACTCTTTTACGTCTTTATTATAATAAACTTGAGCCGCAGCACCGAAGCCAAAAGAGCGGTGACCTAGAGGGATCTTGTTCATGTACAGCGCAAGAATTTCATCTTTAGTTAATAAATATTCGATATGAAAAGCGGTGAATATTTCTCTAATCTTGCGAATATAAGTTTGCTCTCTAGTTAAAAAGAAGTTACGAGCAACTTGCATGGTAATTGTACTGGCACCACCTTTATTATTACCTGTTAATTGTCCAATAACGGCTCGAGTCATACCGATTGGGTCAACGCCAAAATGTAAATAAAAACGGTCATCTTCTGTTGCTAAAATGGCATTTATCAATTGTTTAGGCATTTCATCAAGTGTTAATGGTATTCTTTTTTTCTCACCAAACTGATTCATCAACTGGCCATCGGCACTATATATTTTCATTGGCGTTTGCCATTGAAGATTTTTTAATGATTCAACACTGGGTAATTCGCTGCGTAACGAGAAGTACACGATGACTATGGCTATGAGGCCAATTAGAGATGAAAATAATCCAACTTTTAGGAGATTTTTGAATGAAAACAAAATTTAATGCTCAATAAAATTTAAAAAAATTGCCGATTACTACTAGTATATCCTTTAAAAGCATGTAATAAATGTATTTATCTGGAAAATATATCTATATTATTATAATAAAATGATCTAGTAGGAAGTTATGCTGAAAAATCTTTGGAAAAAGAAAACTTCTTTGGTTGTGGGGATAGATATTGGATCTCATTCTGCAAAAGCGGTATTAATCAATCAGGGCACCGAGGGATACATATTGGAGGCAATAGCGACTGAGCTTATGCCTAGAGGTGCTATTATCGACAGAGAAATTCAAGACATTGAAGCTGTTGGTAAAGTTATAGCAAAATTGCGTAGTAAGATTACTTCTTCTGCTACTCATGCCGCGACGGCTGTTTCTGGTCAAACAGTTATCACCAAAGTTATTTATATGGATGTCTCGCTGAATGAGCAAGAGCTTGCAAGCCAAATTGAAATTGAAGCTGATAGTTTAATTCCATACCCTCTTGATGAAGTAAGTTTAGATTTTGAACCTTTAGATGTGAATGAATCTGATCCGTCTAAAATTAATGTTTTACTCAGTGCTGCTCGCACGGAATCTGTTGAAGCAAGAGTATCAGCGTTAGAAGCTGGTGGATTTACAACGAAGGTTGTTGATGTAGAATCTTATGCTGTAAGTCGCTCTTATGATTTGGTTTTACCGTTATTACCTGATGATGCCGTTGATAAAACTGTCGCAATTGTTGATATAGGTGCGATGATGACACTCTTTTCTGTCACTCATGCTGGCGAACATTTGTATAGCCGAGACCAAATGTTTGGTGGAGAACAATATACGCGTTCTATTGTTTCTTATTATAATAAATCGTTTGAAGAAGCTGAAGCCATAAAAGTCAATAATGACTTACCTCCTAATTATACGTTTGAAGTACTCGCCCCTTTCCATACTGTATTAGTTCAACAAATACGACGTGCCATTCAAATGTTTTTGACCTCCAGCGGTAAAGGAAAAATTGATTATTTAGTGATTTCTGGCGGCTGTGCTCAAGTTGAAGGTATTCATGAATTACTTAATGAAGAACTGGGCATTCATACCGTTATAGCTAATCCATTTTCACAAATGACGCTATCTTCATCGCTTGATGAACAAGAATTAAATCAAACAGCATCACAATATATGGTTGCCGCTGGTTTAGCTTTAAGGAGTTTTTCTTCATGGCACATATAAATCTACTTCCATGGCGTGAAGAAGCTGAAAAAGCAAAGCAGCGAGAGTTTTTTACTACACTAACGGCTATTGCTCTTGGCGCTTTTGCGGTGGTTTTTTTAATTAGTCAAGTTTATCAAATGCGTATTAACGGTCAAAATAGCCGAAATCAATTTATTAAAAATGAAATTACCATTTTAGATGCCCGTATCAGCCAAATTAAAACATTGAATGACAAGAAAAGTGAACTACAAAAACGTACAGCGGTTGTAGAACAGCTTCAACGCAGTCGTAATGTTGGTACACAAGTCCTTGATGAAATCGCTAAAGTTGTTCCTACGGGTATCTATTTGATCAAAATGGAGAAGCAAGGTAATAGCTTACAGCTCCTTGGCAAGAGTGAATCAAATAATCATTTAGCCAACATGATCAGAAAAATAGAAAGTTCAGACTTATTTACAGATGCTGTGCTTGAATCAATTACAGCTAACGATGCACAAAGCAAACTGTTGAGTGATTTTAAGATGAGAGTTCGAATTAAAGGACTAACTGATGCAACGGCTACTCAAGGAGCAAGCAAGTGAATATAGACTTTTCACAATTTGACAATCTTGAGTTAGACAATATTGCGCAGTGGCCACCATTAGCGAAAGGTGTATTTTCAGTCTTTATTGCGATAGTGGTTCTTGGTTTAGGGTATGTTTTACTAATTAGTGACAAAATTGATACGTTGGATAGAGTTGTTGCTGAAGAAACGACTTTAAAGCAGCAATACCAAGCCAAATATCATATTTCTGCGAACTTAGAATTATTTAAACAACAAATGATTGAAGCAGAAGAGCTTTTCGCGACACAACTTAAAAGTCTTCCCGAAAGTCACGAAACGCCAGGTTTGCTTGATGATATTACTTTTGTTGGTACCACTAGCGGCCTTAATTTTGTTAAATTGAATTGGCAACCTGAAATCACTCAAGAAATATATATTGAATTGCCTATAGATATTGAAGTGATTGGTACTTATCATGAGTTCGGAAATTTTGTCAGTAAAATCGCTGGTTTACCGAGAATAGTAACTTTGCATGATTTTGATATAAATATAAATAAAGAAGCTAACGGTCAATTAAACTTAAAGCTACAAGCAAAAACTTATCGTTATTCGGAGGCTAAAGTACAATGAAAAAATTAGCCATTTTAATACCATTATTTTTTATTGCTGGTTGTTTTGATGATACAAGTGATTTAAAGGTTCATATCGCTGAAGTTCAAGCCAATACACCAAAACAAATAGATCCAATGCCGTCAGTACCGGTTTTTAATCATTTTGATTATTCAGTGACTTCATTGCGAAGTCCATTTGATATTCCTAGACCTGAAGCTATCCAAGAAAAAATTCAGCAAATGTCTGGATGTTTGAGTCCAGATCCTCGTCGAAGAAAACAACCGTTAGAGAAGTTTTCTTTAAGTGATTTAACGATGCGAGGAACATTAGGTGAACTAGGAATTACTTGGGCTTTAGTTGAAGCATCTGATGCAACATTGCATCGTGTTGCTGTTGGTAATTATCTTGGCTTATATCATGGTAGAATTACAGATGTCAGTCAAAATAATGTTAAAGTAATTGAATTAATTCCAGATGGTGCAGGCTGTTGGGTTGAACGCGAAACTGTTGTCGCTATGGTTGAGTCAGGTTCAGAGGGGCAAAGGAAGTGATGTTGCAATTTAATAAAATAATTAAAAAATTAAAAATAAGTTTGAGTAAAAAAATTGCCACAATGCTGGCGCTTACTCTTTTTTCATATACCGCCATAGGGGCAGATATAACAGGTGTTAGCTATAACACTATGCAAAATGATGAAATAGAACTAGTTTTTATTTTATCAGAAAATATTTCTTCGCAGCCTACTATTAAAACATCTGTAAACCCTGCGCGTATAGATATAACTTTCGATGTTGATGGTTTTGATGACAAATTAGCTAATACTATTGTTGCTCATGCTGGCGTAAAAGAAGTAACTATTCAGAAATTAGCCGGACAAGTGGTTGCTTCAGTTCATTTAGATCAATTATCAATATTTGATGTGAGTCAAAGTGATAATCAATTGAACTTATTATTAAATAAAGGCACTACGGCGTCTTTAGGAAATTTAACACCTGTCGGTTCAGAATTTATTAATAATATCGCTTCAATTGATTTTAAACGTGGTCAAGGTAATGAAGGTCAGTTATTGGTTTATCTAGACGATAGTATGGTTGCTGTTGATGTTAGCGATCGTTTAGGTAAAGTTTACGTTGAATTTCATAACACTCAAATTTTAGAAGATTTATTATATACTTTAGATGTCACTGACTTTGGCACCTTAGTTAAGGGAATTGAAACCTTTAGAGAAGGAAAGAATGCGCGTTTGGTTGTTGATATCGCGGATAACTTTACGTTTAAGCACCAACAGTTAAATAATGTTTTTTCTTTAACTGTCACCGAAAAAGTGAAAGTGCCAGGTTATTTAGGTGACTCTGAAGATTTCTCCGGACGTGCAATTTCACTCAACTTCCAAGATATTCCTGTTAGAACCGTGCTACAAATTATTGCTGACTATAATGGTTTTAACTTAGTAACCAGCGACACAGTAAACGGCAACATTACGTTAAGATTAGATGGCGTTCCTTGGGATCAAGCGTTAGATATTATCCTGAAAGTCAAAGGGTTAGATAAGCGTATGCAGGGCAATATTTTAATGGTTGCTCCTAGCGATGAATTAGCGGCACGTGAAGCACGTGAATTACAAGCGAAACAGCAAGTTGCAGAGTTAGCCCCTTTATATTCTGAATATGTACAGGTTAATTATGCTAAAGCGATAGAGTTTGCAGCATTAATTAAAAGTGAAGACAACTCGATTTTATCATCTCGTGGTAGTGTCAGCGTTGACGAAAGAACCAATACCTTACTTATTCGGGATACCGCTAAAAGTATTGAAGATATTAAACGTATGGTAAGCGTTTTAGACATACCTGTTCGCCAAGTGGTTATTGAATCAAGAATGGTAACCGTAAAAGATAATATTAACGAAGAGTTAGGCATTCGTTGGGGGGTTACTGATACCGATGGAGAGTTTGCCTCTTCAGGTGGTATTGGCGGTGCAAATTCAGCTAATGCAGGGATCATTCCAGCATTAGCAGATAGACTTAATGTTAATTTACCGGTTGCAAATCCTGCAGGCAGTATTGCATTTCAAGTTGCAAGGCTTGCCGATGGTACAATTCTCGACCTTGAATTAAGTGCGATGGAAAAAGAGAATAAAGGTGAAATCATTGCCAGTCCACGCATTACCACGGCTAACCAAAAAGAAGCTTATATTGAACAAGGTGTTGAAATTCCTTATCAAGAAGCAGCATCAAGTGGTGCAACGGCTACTCAATTTAAAAAAGCAGTACTTAGCTTAACGGTTACGCCGCATATTACGCCTGATGATAGAATTATTCTTGATTTGGTGGTAACGCAAGACACAGTATCTGATGTACAAAGTGGTTCTGCTCCTGCTATTGATACTCAACGAATTGGCACACAAGTATTAGTCAACAATGGTGAAACAATTGTGCTTGGTGGTATTTATCAACAATCAATTATTAGTAGTGTTTCTAAAGTGCCAGTGTTAGGTGATATTCCATATTTTGGCTGGATGTTCAGAAATAGTAACAATTTTAATGAGAAAAAAGAGCTACTAATTTTTGTTACACCCCGCATAGTTACTGAAAGGTTTTAAATTATTTGCAAGTAAGCTGTACTTTTGTACATTGCTTACTTGCAATTCATACCCAACAATTGCGATAATTACGCCCTTAAAATTTTCGAGGGAGGTTCCCTCTTACCTGTAAACGCAATTTAAACGAGTATTAAGTTAGTCTCATGGCAGAAAAACGTAACATTTTCCTAGTAGGACCTATGGGTGCTGGCAAAAGCACAATAGGTAGAGAATTAGCTGATAAGCTTCACTTAGAATTTTTTGACTCTGATCAAGAAATTGAGCGCCGAACCGGTGCTGATATCGCTTGGGTTTTTGACCTTGAAGGGGAAGAAGGTTTCCGCAAAAGAGAAGAAACCGTCATTGATGATCTATCAGAAATGCAAGGCATCGTCTTAGCAACTGGTGGTGGTTCAGTGATCAGCGACATCGTTCGTAATCGATTATCTGCACGCGGCATAGTAGTTTATCTTGAAACAACGATTGATAAACAAGTCGCTAGAACTCAGCGTGATCGTCGTCGTCCGTTATTACAAACTTCAGAAGAGCCTCGTACAGTACTTGAAAATTTGGCTGTTGAACGAAACCCGTTATATGAAGAAATAGCAGATGTAATTGTTCAAACGGACGATCAAAGTGCAAAAGTTGTGGCTAATAAAATCGTTGAACGATTAGATTTCTAAACTATGGCAACCCTGAAGCTTGATTTAGGAGAGCGCAGCTATCCAATCTATATAGAGAGTAATTTATTAAATGAAAGTAATTTGCTCTCTAATCATATTCGCTCAAAGCGTGTATGTATCGTAACTAATACCATTGTTGCCCCTCTTTATCTCGAAACACTCAAAGCAAAGCTTGGTGATTATCAAGTTGATGAAGTGATCCTTGCTGATGGTGAAGCAGAGAAAAACTTAGCTAACTTCGATAAAATTATGTCTCACTTACTAGCAAATACTCACGGTAGAGATTCTACTTTGATTGCTTTAGGTGGCGGTGTTATCGGCGATATTACGGGTTTTGCTGCAGCTTGCTATCAACGTGGTATCGACTTTATTCAAATACCGACAACGCTTTTATCACAGGTCGACTCCTCTGTAGGTGGCAAAACAGCTGTCAATCATCCTTTAGGTAAAAATATGATTGGTGCTTTTTATCAGCCTAAAGCTGTGATTATTGATATTGATAGCTTAACAACATTACCTAAAAGAGAATTTTCAGCAGGAATGGCTGAAGTGATCAAGTACGGCATCCTAGGTGATAGTGATTTTTTTGCTTGGTTAGAAACCCATACCGAAGAAATAAAAGCTGGCGATCAGCAAATATTAATTCAAATGATTGAAAAATGTTGCCAGTGTAAAGCTGATATCGTTTCAGCTGATGAAACAGAAGCTGGTGTTCGTGCGTTATTGAACTTAGGACATACTTTTGGTCATGCTATTGAAGCTGAACAAGGATATGGTAAATGGCTACATGGCGAAGCTGTAGCCACTGGCATGGTACTTGCTGCTAAGCTTGCAGTAGCATTGAATTTGCTAGAAGTGTCAGAACTTCGTCGTATAGAAAAACTATTAACTGACTTTGAATTACCATTAATAGCACCAGAAACAATGGGCTTTGATGAATTTATTAAACATATGCGTCGCGATAAGAAAAATATTGGCGGTAAATTGCGTTTAATTATCCCAACCGCAATCGGTAAGTCAGTAATGCGTGATGATATAAACGAGGACATGCTTCAGCAAATTCTGTAAAAATTACAGAAAGGTGAAATATGTCTTCGTTAGCGCAAGCTCTTGAAATTCCTACACAGTCAGAAAGTGTCACAACCATTAGTGCGATCGCACGTGTTGATTATATTTTACGTTTTTCAAAACAAGCCGTTATGGTGGTGGATGAGCAAATAGCCCTTTGTTCAAGTGTTGGTAGTCAATTTCTCAGTAATTTATCCTCAGACCATAACGCTGCCTACATCACTATGTCGGCAAAATTGAATGATCTACAAGTTCGTTGCAGAATCATAGAGCAACTTTTTGGCAATACATTGTTTGATCCTGAACAATCGGTTGCGGTAAGTTTAATTAACCTCGTTAAAAAGCATCAGCAACCAGTCAGCATTGTTATTGATAATGCTCACTTACTTTCACTACAGTTAACTCATGAGTTATGTCAATTAGCTGAAGTAGCGAAAAAATCTGATCATCAAATTAGTATTTTGATGTTATCAACGCCACAAGGCGGATTGAAAGTTTGCCAAAATCAATCACTATTTCATAAAAAATTAGCCATTATATCAGCACAGTCTGGGCAATTAATTTCACATAATTCAAAACAATTTAAACCGGTAAAAAATTATTTAGCGATTACACCAATGAAAAAATGGCTAGCATTTATTCTTGTTTTAGCGCTAGTTGCTGCAGGTAGTGTCTATTTATTATTTAAGCGTGATGTTTTTAGTTTTAGTGCTGTAATAAACCAATTAACAGCAGAGCAACACAAGCCTAAAAATAATTCAGGGAAAGTAGCTGAAACTTTTGTTTTTGTAACTGCGGATGAAAATAAAATAGTAACGGGTTCACAAAAAGCTTCGGTAAATGACATTTTTATCTCGCTAGTCGATGGCCCTATAGTAAACACCAACATAGTAGAAAAACCACCTGAAAAAGCTCAGCCTGTTGATATTATCCATGCCATTGAAGCTTTTACCTTACCAAGTGATTCGATGATAACTAATAGTGCTACTGTCGATAATCTAGAGCGTAAAGAAATAGAAAGTGATGTAGTAGAAATTACAGAGCAAAACCAGCAGACAATTCATCAGCAAATTATAGCCCCAGAAATTGTTCAAGTTGAAAATATAGCAGTAAATTCTGACAGTATAATTGAACCATTACCTGACAATAATAATTCGGTTATTACGACTCCAACCTCAATTGGGTCTTCAAATATTAGTGTAGAAGAGAGTGAAAATTTGTCAGTGCAGTCGCCACCTTCTGAAAACGAACAATTCCAAGGGCAACAACAGGGCTTTGTTATTCAAATTGCCGGATTTACTCAAAAAAGTGTATTAGATGAATTCTTAGCAGATTTTCAAGCATTATCATTCTTTCAGTATCGTCGTTTAGTTAATAATGAAGTGATGACGATATTAACCACTGAATATTATCTAAATAGAGAACAAGCTGAACAAGCATTTTCACAGCTTCCTCAAGCAATAAAAGATAGATCTCCTTGGATCAAAGCAATATCGGCAATTAATGATGAAATCAATCGCCTTCAACGCTCCCAATCAGGTGGAAATCAAGTTACAATTCCCGCTTCTTAGCCATTGAGGGCTAAACTGTCGTATTAGGGTTTTGAGCTAAATGGTAAAAAAGCATCGAGCGTTTTTAAAGTGGGCTGGTGGTAAGTACAGTCTAAGCGATGTTATCAATAAAATGCTACCACCAGGAGATAGGTTGATTGAGCCTTTTGTTGGCGCAGGTTCCGTCTTTTTAAATAGCGATCATAAAAGCTACATTCTGAACGACATTAATAAAGATTTGATTAATTTATACCAAATCATTCAAAGTAAACCTCAAAAATTTATCGATGATGCTAAAAAGGTTTTCTGTCCTGAGAATAACCAAGCAGAAGCTTATTACCATTTAAGAACTGAATTCAACGCGACTGTTGATAAGTATTATCGCTCACTACTTTTTTTATATATGAATCGTCATGGTTATAACGGCTTATGCCGATATAATAAATCTGGCGGTTACAATGTACCTTTTGGAAAATATAAGAAACCGTATTTTCCTGAAGATGAATTATGGTTTTTTGCAGAAAAAGCCCAAAATGCGATTTTTATTTGCGAAAGTTACCGACAGACATTTTCGAGAGCGGAAAATGGTGATGTAATTTATTGTGATCCGCCTTATGTGCCATTAAGTAAAACAGCAAGTTTTACCAGTTATGCAGGAAATGGCTTTGGCTTAGATGAACAAGCTGACTTAGCTAATGTTGCTGAAGAAATTGTAGATAAAAAAGATGTCAATGTGTTGATAAGTAATCATGACACCATTTGGACGCGTAAAATTTATCAAGGTGCAAATAAAAGAAAATCAATTCAAGTGGCTCGTACAATTAGCCAAAAAGGTGGAGGCCGAAAAAAAGTCGCTGAATTAATGGTACTTTATAAGTCGAAAAATAAGTCGAAAATTGCAGAGTAATTAAAGAATAAGGGCTTAAAGCAGGGCAATTAATTCAATACTAAAGACACTACCGTGATTAATCCACCAATGAATAGAATAACCCCAAGTAAACCTACAATAACAAAGTGACTGAACTTACCTTCAGTAAAATCTTTCTCTCTATTTTTATCACTTTGAACACCTAAAAATGCCGAGGCCACGCTTTTAATTGTGTTGCGAATTTTCTGACTCATAACCTTCCTTTTAATACTATTTTTAAAGACTTTTATAGTAAACTAAAGGTCATAAATAAAAGCAAGTATTCTATTTATATTATGTTTTATCAAAACTAGGGACTAGGGATAAATTTGTGTATATTCATCAATTAACCATTAAAAGGACTTTTCTGTAAATGAACTCTTCAAGTGAGCCGAGTAACGCTAGAAAATTAATGTGGCGCATATCTTACTTTTCTTCAATAAGCTTTCTAGCCATTATTATTCTAACTTGGCTTCATGTTGATCATCATTATAACCCCAATGTTGATCACCTTATTTCTGTAGAGTCGGCCCAAAAAAACCTTGTAGATAAACTGAAAAAATCAGGGATAAATACGGATCAACCATTTACCTTTATCTCTACAGGTGTTTTTATTCAATCGTTAAATTTTAGTAGTTCTAATAATGTTGAACTTACTGGGTATATTTGGCAAAAGCTTCCTTCCACTAAAAATACTAATCAACCAATAAAGCCAAGTTTTATTTTTCCTGAACAAGTTGCAGGTTCAGAAATGAAGTTGGCATATCAAGAAATCACAGGTGATGAAACTGTTTACGGTTGGTATTTTAACGTTGTTTTAAGGCAAAAATTTGATTATTTAGATTACCCTTTAGATCATAAAACAGTCTGGATCCGAATCTCTCCCTCGCATTTTGACCGTAGTATTATTTTTACCCCAGCTTTGGACAGCTATAAATCTACTGAGATTGGCCATGTATTTGGTGTAGATGAGGGCTTAGTACTTGGGGATTGGGAAATAGACGAAACATTTTTTGACTATAAAACGGTTGCCTATGATACTAATTTTGGTACCCAGTTTAAGGCTCAACATTATGAATATCCTGAACTTTACTTTAATGTTGTGGTGAAAAGAAAGTTCTTAAATTCGTTTATTATTAATTTAGTGCCTTTATTAACGGTGGCTGTTCTATTGTTTGCTTTGTTGATGACGGTAACGGTAGAGCCCAAAAAACGTGAGGCAGTTGGTTTTAACTTTACCGGGGTTATTTCGATAGTTTCAGCGCTATTTTTCGTGGTATTAATTTCACATATTCAACTGCGCGAACAATTTTCAGAAGACGGTATTGTTTATATCGAATATTTTTTTCTGCTGATGTATTTTTTAATGATCATGCTCATTATTAATACTTACTTCTTTTCAAGAGGAAGGGCGGTTTCTTCAACATTTATTATGGCAGATGATAATTTAATGCCTAAATTGTATTTCTGGCCTTTTACCTTAGGTGTGATGGCAGTGGTAACGTTAGTCACATTTGTTTTTTAATATAGTGACTTTTATGGAATAAAAAAACGCATAGGTTTAGCTATGCGTTTTTATTGTGTATAAGGTTTACTGTTTTAAAGTAAAGTGCTTAGAATGAAGCGCCAATGCTTAATACTAATGATTCTTCACCTTTACCTGATTCAACGTCTAATTCATCTGAATTAGAAATTAGGGCAACACCAATATCAAAACCAGAAATAGACGTTCCGTAACCAAGCTCTACGTATTCACCGTCAAAGTCTTTACCCCAAGAACCTACAGTAGCGTAAAGTCCTGACTCACCTTCTACAGTCAGTGAAATAAAGTCGTAATCAGACTCACCTATTCCTAAATCTTTGTCTTCTTCGTGAGTACCCACGTTATAAGAAAGTGAGAAAACACCGTAAGCCGCGCTTAAGTTAATTTCGTTATAAGCAGAATCAAAATCGCCTGTGTATTGATAAGTTGTAAAGCCAGCACTTAAGCTTACACCGCTGTCTGTTTCAATACCGTAACCCGCATAAAAGTCTACTTCGATTCCGTCTTGAACATCCGCTGCCCAAGTACCTGCATAGAAGCCACCTTTTTCAAGGTCTAGCCCGCCACTTGCTGAAGCTGTTGTAGTTTGCGCAATACCACGGAAAAAGTATTGTGATACAACGCCAACGTTCCCGCTTAAACCTTCAATGCCGCCAAGGCCTTCTTCGGCACTTGCATTAAATGAAGCGATAGAAGCTGTTAAAAGTGTTGATGAAAGTGCGATATTTAATAGTGTTTTTTTCATGTGATACTCATATAGTTTATTTTTGTTACTTTGAGTTTGCAAAGAGAGTGCCCTTTTATATTTTTTTTTATTATACATATAAAACAATGCCTTACGTGTTTTAGATTCTGTTATTCGAAATTACAATGTTCAATTTTAGTGCATGCTATTAAATTAACGATCAAAAAAGGTGCAGAACTCATTCATGCTAAGCGGTTTTAAATTTTAACGTTAGATCATTTAAGGACTCCGCAATAAAACTTATATTTTGACTTGCGGTAGAAACTTCTACTGCACTTGATGAATTCTCAAATGCGACATCATTTATTTCGTTAATATTTTGGCTGATTTCATTAGATACGCTAGATTGCTCCTCAACTGACGTTGCGATTAGCTCTGTCATTTGTGAGATATTATCGATTTCATTATTCATACTGTTTATTGCTTTTGCGGTTTGTTCTGCATTTTCTAAGGTATGAGCACATACTTTTCTACTGGCACTCATCGCTTTAACTGCACTGTTTGATGCGCTTTGTAGTTGTGTGATCATGCTTTCTATATTAGTTGTAGATTCTTGAGTTTTAGAAGCTAGCGTTCTTACTTCATCTGCAACAACTGCAAAACCACGGCCTTGTTCACCCGCTCTGGCTGCCTCAATGGCGGCATTTAAGGCTAATAAATTGGTTTGTTCTGCTATACCTCTAATAACCTCTAAAACGCTGCCTATTTCATTAGAGCCATTTTCTAGACTCATAATCACCGAGTTCGCATGATCAATTTCTGAATCAAGTATGTTTAATTCATCAATGGTCTGATTTAATTTTTCTGTTGCTGTGGTTGCTAATTCTTTCGCTATGCTTGAAGAATCAGATACATGAATGGCATTTTGCGCAACTTCATTAATCGTCACCGACATTTCTTCTACGGCGGTTGCAACCTGAGCAATGCTAGATTGTTGATTTTGTAAGCTAGTGGAAGATTGTAAACTTAATGCACTTGTTTGCTGTGATACGCTGGCGAGACTTGTACTACTGGTAATTATTTCCCCAACAACTGTTTGTAAATTCTGAGTCATTTTACTCATTGCACCATACACACTTTCAGTTTCATGCTTTTGCGTAAAAGGCACCGTTAGATTACCGTCTGCAATGGTTTCAGATATTAACCTCATTTCTTTAGGTTCACCGCCAAGAGGTTTTAATATAGATCGAGAACTATAGAATGCTAGAAAAGTAACTATCCCAGAACATACTATTATCAAAATAAAAATATTCCAGTTTAATGTATTTATAGGGCTAAATGCTTCTGCGACATCAATCTCAGATAGAAGTCCCCATCGTATGCCGTCAATATCAATAGGGGTGTATGCTGAAAGAACGGGGTTACCATTATAATCAGTAATAATTTTACTCCCTATTTCGCCTTTAATCGCTAACTTTGCGGCTTCAGTATTAACGCCATTACTTGATACATTCCCTGCAAAAGAGGCGCTAACCGAATGGTTTTTAGGATCTAAATAGGAGTCTGATCGCATTAATAAATCACTACCTATTAAGTAGCTTTCACCTGAATCGCCCATTCCTGCTCTTTGTTTCATGACTTCATTTATTTTTCTTATCGAGAGTTGTAAAGCTAAGACAAGTTTTTTGTTTCCTTGTAAGGTAAAAGGTAAAGCAATAAAACCAGCGGGTTCATTATTACTTGGGGCATAACGGCTAAAATCAGATATTTTTAAAGAATTAGATTGGTTCACTTGCCGAAATAATTTTCCTAACCCTGAATCGCTATAGGCGCCATTGATTAAGTTGGTTTGATAGTCGGATTCTTTTGTTACGGTGTAAAAAATTTGCCCAGTTTCATCAATTAAAAATAAATCATAGTAATCGTAGGTATCAATAAACTTTTGAAAATATAGTTGGCTTGAATGGGCGCTTAATGAAAGTGATTCATCGCTAGAGTAATTTAGAGTTTGTTGTACCTTTGCTGCTAACATTTCTATATCGGCTTTGCGTTGTAGAAAATAGTGATCGATTTGTTGTTTTTTTATTTCGCGAACAGCAATTAATTGTGAGAAAGCTTGATCTTCTATAGTGCTACTTGCAATTTTATTGGCGATAAAACCAATAATTAGTGCAGGAAATAAACCAATAGAGAGGAAGGTAAGTAATAATCTAGTGTGTAATTTCATAAAATTCCCTTTGAAGATCTTAACGTATGTAAACGCTAAAACCGTCATTAACTATCCTTGTCAGACGAACCTCAAATTTAATTATATATATAACTAATTACAAGAAAATGCGGATTAAAAATGTAATAAATGTGTAAAGATTTGTTTATATAGGCATTAGAATAAATGTTCGATTACGAAAAATAAAATAGTCAAATCTCTCTTAATGCTTCATTTTTAGTCGTGTTTTAGGTAAAGTAGCGCAGTTTTTTAAAGGGGAAAAAAATGTCTTCATATTTAATTGCACCATCTATTCTTTCAGCTGATTTCGCACGTTTAGGTGACGATGTTGCCAATGTAATTGCGGCAGGTGCTGATGTTGTTCATTTTGATGTGATGGATAATCACTTTGTTCCTAATTTAACGTTCGGCCCAATGATATGTCAGTCTTTACGAGATTATGGCATTACTGCGCCGATTGATGTGCACTTAATGGTAAAGCCAGTTGATAGCCTAATTCCCGGATTTGCTAAAGCAGGTGCTGATATT
>JAQWHO010000371.1 GCA_029249355.1 Thalassotalea sp. | reverse complement strand
CATATATATTTCAGCTTGGCCTTCCTTAAATTTATATGAATATGGTTTGGGAATTGGCCAGCCTAGTTGCCTCGCTTTATCAACATCGGCTGTTGAGTTCTTCATTCCAGCGGGCGAGAGCACTAGCTCATTAATAGCGTTACTCCATCCCCCTTTAAAGTTTTCATCAAACCATATCGCCATTAGATTGTATCCAAGATTTGTATAATCAAATTCGCCTTTATTAATGTCAGGGTGCTTTTTAAGCGAAGCTACGAAATTGAGCCTTTGCTCTCTGTTATGATTTCCAGTGTAAGAAAAAGTCCAAGTCATTGCCTCATTGATTAGCCCAGAGGTATGTGACAATAAATCCCTAACCGTGTAATTATTAGCGTCTATAAATCTAAATTTAATGTTAGGAAATAATTGTTTCAAGGTGGATTCTTTTTGGAGCAATCCATTTTGCTCTGCCTGCAATACGGCTAGAGCCATTATGGCCTTTGTCGTTGACGCAAAATAGTAAACGGAATTAGTATCAACAGGAATTTTATTCTTTACATCAGCCATCCCGGCATGAATCTCGTGGACTATATTGCCGCCTTTAATCAAAACAACAGATGTACCTGAAACTGACTTTGTCAGTGATTTAGCCCTAACTACATAATTGTCTAATTCAGAATAGTCCGCCGCTAAACTTGTAAAACAAGTAAAAAAGATTGCATAAATAAAATGCTTATAAACCATGCTCTAGGTCCTTAAAATTGAAATACAATTGCCTGTATGTTATAACATACGATAATATCACCGTCTGTTATAACATACAATTCTATATGAAAGTAAAATCTGAAATATCCATTAATTTAGGACATTCTATAAAACTTATAAGGAATGAAAGAGGGTTAAGTCTTAGTCAGCTTTCTAAAGACACAGGGATTTCTAAAGCAATGCTTAGTCAAATTGAAAGGTTTGAATCAAGCCCTACTGTTGAGCTACTGTGGAAGTTATCGCAAGGACTAAACATTGAATATACAGCTTTACTTAATTCAAGAAATTCTAATTTAATTGAAAATTCTATTAACAACGACGGAGCAGTTTTCACTCCTATTTACATCTCAAAAAAAGCAAATAAAACAGAAGTTTTTCATATTTTTCTCGCTCCGTTTAACATGCAAAAACGGGCAGCTCATAACAACGTGAGTGAAGAGTCTATAACTGTATTGGAGGGGCAACTTGAGGTTTTCTACGACGGGAAATGGCATTTGCTTAAGACAGGCGAACAAACCACATTTGATGCTAATCAGAAACATGGTTATCAAACAACAAGCACTTCAGCAAAATTTATCAATATTTTGGTGTACAAATAAACGTCATTGATTGGATTAGTTGTCTGCTGTTCGACTTGAGCGTTAACTACGACACTGTGTTCAACATCCGTAATATTTAGGCTTGGTTTATTATCTTCTAAACTGTAAGCCACTCAGCCAGCGAATATGCTCAATACAAAACCATTTTTACTAAGCTGACGAGGGTACTCTATTTGGAAAATATTATTCAACTGAGCATTATCGTTTCAATGATAAAACCTCTTGATAGCATTACTCTATTCCAAAGAGACAATGCTATAATTTCGCTCAAAGAAAAAGTGATTTATATTTAACTATGCTCGATATTTACGCAGGTAAAACTGCCTTAAAAACAATTCAAGAACAAGGTTTCAAGCAAGAACTCTTTACTACTATGCTTGGCGCAAGTGGAGGGCCAAAATGGTTTACGCTTTTCGGCCTTGATAAATATGTATTTGGTGAGTTTTTTCAACAAAGAACAACACCATTAAATTTAATAGGTTCCTCGGCAGGCGCTTTTCGTTTTGGCGCTCTAGCACAAAAAAATCCTGTTGAAGCCATTACTCGATTAGCCACTATTTATAGCGAAACGGTTTATTCTGATAAAGCGGATGCTAAAGAGATCACAGAAAAAGCTAAAGCATTACTCGATGCCGTTTATGGTAAGCATGGTATTGATGAAATTATTCAAAATCCCATTTTTAAAGCACATTTTATTGTTGCGAAATGCCAAGGGTTAACGAGTTTTGAATCAAAACCCTTACAATTTTTGGGCTTGTTAAGCAGCATCCTATTAAACCGAGTCGATAGAAACTTATTAAAGCATCAGTACCAGCGTTACGTATATCATCATCCAACCAGTCAAATAAAAATGAGCGACCACTGTCAGTTTGAAACGAATTATCAGCCATTAACAGCCAACAACTTAAAAGGTGCCCTGCTCGCTTCTGGTTCAATTCCTATGGTAATGGAAGGGGTAAAAAATATTGCTGACTCTCCTGTAGGAATGTACAGAGATGGCGGAATAATTGATTATCACTTTGATGTTAAAATTGAAAATACTAAAATTCAAAACACTGATGAACAACATAGTGATGTTAAAGAAAACAAAAATGACGGTTTAATTTTATATCCGCATTTTAATGCACAACCTAAAGCGGGTTGGTTTGATAAAAACCTTAAACGAAAGGTTCAAAGCTCCCATTACCAAAATGTAGTGATGCTAGTGCCGTCTAATAAATTTATAGCTTCCCTTCCTTATGGAAAAATTCCAGATAGAAAAGACTTCACAGAAATGGACGCAGCTAGGCGCATAAAATATTGGCGAACTGTTTTATCAGAAACAGAACGATTAGCAGAAAGTTTTGATTTGTTTTGCCAACAACCTGACACTTCAAAAGTTCAACTTTTTAACCAGTAAATAACACTTATCTCAAAGGTTAAGGTATAAATTGAACGGCTGAAAAGTGACAGCCGTTTAATTTATTTGGAAGTTATGAGTAATTCCTTTTGATCTGCAATTTATGCTTTTTGATAAATTGCACACACCGCACCTGCGGGATCTTTAATGACCGCATATTTGTCATCACCCATTGATTTAATTTCTGTCACCATTTCTCCGCCATTGGCAAGTACTTGTTCCACCGACTTAGTGACATTTTCAACTAAAAAATAAGGTAACCAAGCGGGAGGTAAATCTGCATTAACACCTTGTGCATGACAAATTCCACCAACAGCTTCACCTGAATTAGGTGATATAACGGTATGATCATTATAATCGCCCATAGATACTGCCTCACTTTTCCAGCCAATCACATTTTGATAAAAGCCTTTTACCTCTTCAGCATTTTTTACTGAAAGGTCAAGCCAAGCCATTTCACCTATTTTGTCAGTCATAATATTCTCCTCTCATCGATAAAACATAACTGCGATTATGCAAATAATTAGTATAGTCGTTTAGCTATTCACTTTAGCTTTTAGCTTAGGATTAGCGGGATAATATTTATCCGGTAACTTATTTATATGCTCAAAAAAGCGCGTATCTTTATAGGGTAACTTCATAAAGCCTGAAATCCCCTGCCCGGTAATGGTGGGTAATAATTGTAATATATCAGCTAAGCATTGAGTAAACTCTTGTTCTTTATCGTGATTTAGTAACATTAAATAGCTATGAATTTTTAAATGTGTTGGTAAAACTTCAAAAATAATACAACCAGTATGGTGAATTGAATTCAATCGAGTTAATACTGTCATTATTTCATCAGGTAGATATAAATATTCATCTGGATCTTTACCATCTTCAAAATAAGAATGTAACTTAGTGATATCATCAACTTCAGGTACATCGCTGATATTAAAAGGGATTACTTGTCCCTTCGTAATATTGAACGGTGATTGATCATCGTCACGCTCTACATGTAATGTATTCCTCGCATTAAACAGGCAACTTTTAAAAACCCCCACTCGAAAAATACCTTGAGCAAGTCTGACAATGTTATTCACAGCGCTTTGAAAAGACATTTTCAACGATTGGTCTAACATGGTTAGATTAGAGTCGATGTAAACACCTTCTTTTTCCCACCGTATTGCCAAACCACCTACCACGGGAAAGTTACCTAAACGGCTCAACGCGGCAATAAAGGCTTTTTCGGTATCACCCATTCCCATTAAGTAGTTTTTATAATATTTTTCTAATTGAGCATCATCAATATCTGACAAAGATTCGCTATCACTTTCTTCACGTAAAAAAGACTTTCTTGAGCCATAAACTACCGTGTCTATTTCTTGCGCTGAGGATTTGATCCAGACAGGAATTAGAGGTTTAATTTCAGACACGGTTGGCGTTTTAGCCAGCACAGTATTTTTTAAAGTCGTTAAGTTATTAAAAAAGTAATCACCTGCTTTATTCCTTTGTACAGGATCATCACTGAGCATGGTTTCAATTATTTTTGCTAAGGTTTTGGGCAAACCTAATGAACTCGGGGTAATAACATTATGGCCATAACGACAAGATTGCCCAGACGCTAATGCATATAAAGTAGCAGCTAAACCTTGCTCATCAAAGCGTGGTGATGATAAGTCACCATTCATTTGTTCAGGACCAATGAAGTAAACATCACCTAATCTTGCATTAGAGTTTTGTAAATCACTGCTCATCAAGTCCATAATATTATTGGATGTGGTTTGTCCACGAATATCAAGTTGAGCGGTAACCGAAGATCCCCAATCTACGAGATAAACCTGCTGGCTTTCTTCGTCAAAAACAACATTAGAAGGTTTAATATCCCCATGTACGTAAGGTTTCCCTTTTGGATGCTGAGCAGCATTACGTAAATACAATAAAATATCCGCCAATTGCAACGTAATACTAACAATCAATTCTGGCGGTAAAGGCCCGTGTAAGTGAGAATATTGTTCTAGATTAATACCAGGAGCCCGCTCCATGTGAACAATAGATTGTCTTTTTATTTTATAATACTCAATAATTTTGGGGATTTTTGGATGAAATAATTGGGCTTGAATTTCGGCTTCTTCGGCTAGCCGGTCTTGAACATGTAAAGGTAAATTAATACGAGAGAATTTAAAGACTTGCGATACACCATTAGTATCAACACCACCAAAAACAAAACCAAATGCGCCTTTGCCTATTAATGAAATATCTTCAAAGCCTAATAACTTCAACTGTTGCTGACATAATTCAACCCACTGCTTAAGTTTAGTGGCATCTTTATGGCTCAATAAGTAAATTGATTGCTCTTCGGCAATATAAAAATGCTGAAGTTTATGTTTACCCATGAACAACCTTATTATTTATCTTTATTATTGTCATAAAACGATCATATAGCCTAGTTAAGATAACCATGCTTAATTTATACTCGTTGTTAATTATATCTCCCCCAGAGATTTTAAAATGTAGTTTATGCCTTAGTCTTAACGCGGTTAATTCTAAGGCTTTTTTTTGCCTCAAAATCATCTACATCAACAAATAAAAATAACAGACTAGCCCGACTAAACACGAAACAATAAAACTTAATATGGCCCCTTCTTTTACCATATCTTGAATAGTAATTTCGCCGGTTCCGTAGGCAATAGCATTTGGAGCTGTTGCTACAGGTAACATAAATGCGCAACTTGCACACATAGCTGCGGGGATCATAAATACACTAGGATCGTAACCAGAAGCTAGTGCTGCGGCAGCTAAAATAGGCATTAACAAAGTTGCCGTTGCCGTGTTACTGGTAATTTCAGTTAAATAAGTAACCACTAAGCATATCGTTAAAATCATTAATATTGCCGGTAAACTCGCTAAAGAGGTTAACCATTCGCCTAATAAAGAGCTAAGTCCTGAAGCAACAAAGCCTTTGGCGATAGCAATACCACCAGCAAATAATAATAACATTCCCCACGGTATTTCTTTTGCGGTATCCCAATCAAGTATTCTTGAGCCTTTGCCATTTGGTACTAAAAACATAATGACAACAGCCAATAAAGCCACCGTACTATCGCCAGCTATTTCTACACCAAGTAATCCACTCCAGCCACCAAAAGGTTCTGAACGAGTGATCCACGCCAGCGCTGTTAAACCAAATATCCAAAGTGTTCTACTTTCTTCTTTTCGCCATTCACCCAACTCAGGCAACACTATTTTTTGTTCTAAGGTAACATTACGCGTTAACCACAACGCCATGATTGGTAAAACTATTAATACAATCGGCACACCTATTTTCATCCAACTTAAAAAGCCAAACTCATGGCCAGTTTGTTCTTCGTAAATTCCCATAAAAATAACATTAGGGGGCGTACCAATAGGCGTACCAATGCCGCCAACACTTGCGGCATAAGCAATACCTAAAATGAGGGCAACTTTTAATTGTGGATTGTGTAAATGAGCTAAAATTGCCAGCGCTATTGGCAGCATAATTAACGTAGTAGCGGTATTTGAAATCCACATACTGAGCAGACCAGACGCTAACATGAAGCCTAGCACTAAACGCTTGGCGCTACTCACTCCAACCAGCTTAACCATATAAACAGCAAGCCTTTGATGAGTACCGCTTTTTTCTATTGCTTTTGAGAGCATAAAGGCCCCCATCAAAAGCAAAATAACATGACTACCAAGAGATGATGCGACTGTTTTATGATCGACAATTCCGAACAACGGTAATAAAGCAAAAGGAACCAATGATGTTGCCGGAATAGGTATCGATTCAGTTACCCACCAGATAACCGTCAGTAATGTAATGGCTGCAGCAATGGCCGGTTTTTCCGCCAGTCCTAACTGGATAAGTAAAAAATAACTTAAGACTGAAATGACAGGTGCTGCAATAATCATCATCGATTTATTAATTTTCAACATGCTAATTTACTCTTGCTAACAACTGAGTATTACTTTGCGAGAGCTCTTGCCATAAAGGCATTTCTTTCATTGAACTCCATGAGAAATCATTTTGTTTAAGCATATTAACAACTCGCTGTTCACTTATTTTATTATGTTGTAATTTAGCATTATCAATCACATTAATCAGCGCGCTACGATTGTTGCATAACAATAACATATCGCATCCCGCATCCTGCGCTGCTTCTGAACGTTCAACATAACCGCCAATGGATGAAGCAGCTTCCATGGATAAATCATCACTAAAAATAACACCGCTAAACTTAAGCTGTTCTCGCAAAATATCTTGCAACCAAATTCGCGAAAAGCCGACAGACTTATCATCAACGTCAGGATATATAACATGTGCTGGCATTAATGCGTCGACTCGTCCTTCAGAAATTAATTGCTGAAAGGGTAATAAATCTATAGATGAAATTTCTTGATAACTACGGTCATCGATAGGTAAATCAACATGCGAGTCAGCTTGAACGCTGCCATGGCCTGGAAAATGCTTTCCTGTTGCTTTCATGCCAACAGAATGCATCCCCTCAATAAAAGCAGAAGCTAAAGGCTTAATTATTTCTGGTTGCTGATGAAAACTTCTCAGCCCTATAACATCACTAATGCCATTAATATCAAGTACTGGAGCAAAACTAATATCAATACCTACGCCTTGCACTTCTAAGGCCATTAAAGCGCCACTTTGTTTTGCGAGTTTTTGCGCGGCTACGATATTCTCATTGGCATAGTCGAATAACTTTCCCATAGCAGGAATAGTAGAAAACCCTTCACGAAAGCGTTGTACACGGCCTCCTTCATGATCAACCGCAATCAATAATGGCTTTTGAGCAAATAAGCGAATATTTTTGACAAGTTCAGAAAGTTGCTCAGGTGATTGAAAATTTCGTGTAAATAAAATTAAACCACCAACAAGAGGGTGGCTAAGAAGCTCTTTATCTTCTTCGGTAAGTGACGCGCCAAGCACGTCCATCATGATAGGACCCATAAAAACGATTCAGTAATTCTTTGTTATTTTATATCGAGTTACTGTACCCAATTAAACCTGAATAACAAAGTCATGTTTACATAATTTTATTGTTTTATATGTTTTGTAATGTTGTTTAAATGAGCGATTACCTTAAAGGCGCTCCAACACCCGATGCAACAAAAGGGATAACTTTGCGAATAACATCAGCAATATCGACTTGCTGCTCAAAATCACTCTTAGCGATATCCATCAACGCATCACTCGATGACATCGTAAAAATAACTGTTCCCATCGTAAAATGCAGGCGCCAAAAAATATCTTCGGCAGAAAGTTCAGGATATGCGCGTTGTACTGCCGTAACAAAATTAGTTATCACTTCAGGGTATTGTGTCGTTAAAAACCAACGCAAGAAACCTTGGCTATCAGTATAACCGCGCCCAAGTAGTTGTAAGAAATTACTGGTACCATTTTCTCTAAAAACATTTAAAGACAATAATGGATCGATAAAAGCTGAGAATACTTCATTTAACGTCGGCTTATTTTCTTGCTGACAAATAACCAGCAAAGAAGCTTGCAAATTGGGTGATAATTCATTCATGTAGCGCGACATTACCGCTTTAATTAGCTCTTTTTTAGAACCAAAATGATAATTAACCGCGGCTAAATTAACTTCTGCTAAACTGGTGATTTCTCTTAATGAGGTACCATTAAAGCCCTTATCAGCAAACAAGCTTTCTGCTGCATCCAGTATTTTATTTTTAGTGCTCATAAGTCTTTACTACCAGTTTAAACTGCTTAATTAATACAGACAGTTTAAACAAGCGTTTAAAATAACGCAACCAAGTTAACAAGGTGAATATTGAACAAAAGACTAAGAAGCTTAAGAAAAGCTAAAAGTGGTGGATTATCAAAAATTAAACTGACAATTTAACCTTTGAAAAACGAGTAGAATCAAAGGAGGTGTAAATAAAAGTTAATGCTCGAGCTATAACGAGCATTACTAGATAACCTGATGAGAAAGGGATTAAACAAATGTATTATACTGGTTAACCTTGCTTTGGATGCAGTGTCGTTTTATTTCGTCCTTCTTCTTTTGACCGATATAAAGCAGCATCAGAACATTCAATCCAGGCTTCATAATTTTTAATACTTTCATCAATTTCAGCAATACCTAGACTAATGGTATATTTAACCTCGATATCATTGTAAATGACCACTGATTTTTCTATTTCTAAACGCAATCGTTCAGCAAAAACATGAGAATTTTCCAAGGTAGTGTCTGCTAATAACACGGCAAACTCTTCTCCCCCATACCTCCCTGATACATCAGTTTCTCTCACATGATGACGAATTAAGCCAGAGATATGTCGAATCACTTCATCACCGACCATATGGCCATATGTATCATTCACATTTTTGAAATGGTCAATATCTATCATCACTAAACAGCTTGGATTTTGACTACGAGTCCAACGTTTGAATTCAGCTTTTAAACAATTTTCCCAATGTGTCCTATTAAACAATTGAGTTAAGCCGTCTGTTTGACTCAAAATTGCAAGTTCACTATTTGCTTGTTCTAAGTCTTTTTTATGTATTGCGTTATCCGTTACATCATAAACAATTAAACATAAATGTGTGACTTCACCTGTTGATGACATTAACGGAATAAAAGTGGTATTTTGATACATGTAATCCGCAGTACCGGTGATCGGGCGGTAATTTTGAAACTTAAAAAGATAAGGCCGTTGTTCCCAAATAGTAAATGCTTTATTTTTTAGCATAAATACAGCTTCTGATTTTCTGACAAACCATTCTTTGGGAATTTCAGGAAACATATCAAATAGAGCTTTGCCTTTAACTTCACGAGGAAGTAAGCCACTATGGTTTTCCATAAAACCATTCCAAATTTGAATACTGTATTGTCTGTCTAAAACAACTAACCCAACATCTATGGTGTGGAGCATTTCCATCAACCAATGTAATTCATTAATTTGATCTGTTTCTAACGACATAAATTAATCCAGCAAATAAGCAATTTTATTATTTAAAGTGATCATCGATGCTTCAGTAAAAAGTAACAATAAATCACATTTTATCGGATAGTTCTCAATGTTATAACTGATCTCTATCGCTAGTGTTCTTTTCCATTTAGTTGAGTTTGTCGCAATTAATTCAGAAATTTGCCTATGTTGACCTAAAACAACAGGGTGACCTTGACTAAATGTCATATCTAATTGTTCTGCTACCCCTTTTAAACAAGCGCCGATGAGTAAATTCGCCATATCCATTAAGAGTTCAAGTTCGGTGCTTTCATCAACTTCATATTGATAATCCATTAAAGAAGCAACATCTTTAAAACTTGAATCATTTAAAATTAATAAAGCTTCACCCGAAATCCCTGCACCGATAAAACCTTGACAAATACCCGAGGTACTTTCATGCTCCTCTACCGCTGACAACGCCATACTTAATTCGCTAACTTCAATTAAGTTAACATTTGGAATAGGCAGAACAACAAAAACGTTTAGTAAACGTGCAAGTAAATCGCCGGCCTGCCCCATCGCAACATTGGCAATTTCTTGGTAACAATCTCTTAAATCAACATCTAAAACGATTGGCTCAGACTCTTCTTCATTTACTTCTTCTGCAGCAATTGCTGGTTCAGTCAATGGACTTAGCGTGACTTTTTCTTCCAAAACAGTATTTACTATTGGCTCAAATGACATTTCATCATTTGAAAAAATACCGTAAGCTTTTAATATTTCGGTTAATTTATCTTTATTGACGGGTTTTTTGATGAAATCAAGTGCCCCCATACTGGTTACTCGTTGGTGAGCTTCAGGCTGAATATCACCAGAAATCACCACAACCATTGTGGGCAAATCTTGTTGGACAATGGCTTCTAAAACTTGATAGCCATCCATTTCAGGCATATTCAAATCTAAAAGTAACACATCTCCCTTGCCTTCTTTTATTAACTCTATAGCTTCACGACCATTGGTGGCAAAGCTAATATCAACATCCCATCCATCAGGTAGCGATTTAGCGACCTGTTTACGTGCCATATTTGAATCATCACAAATTAATAAGGGTGTTGACATAAAATCACTCTAATATTTTTCGCATTAAAAACAACGATATTTTAATAAAAACATACTCATAAAAGTATGTTGTATTATATAACAATAGATAAAAATTTAAAAAAAAACTATTTAATGGCTATTTTTTTTTGTCAAGGTTAAGCTTTCTTTACTTTTTAACAAAATCTTCACATTATTATGAATTTATCACGATACTTTACATTAACTATTTTTAATTTTTCACTTGCTTTCAATGTATTAGCAAACTCTGTTTCAACAGAGTCACTTACTGAGACTAATAATTTAGTGATGGCAGGAGACAAGTTTATAACGTTATTAGGCAACCAGGTGAATATTGGTGAACAAGCACCTAATTTTAAAGTAGTAGATGGCTCTTTTGCTCCTGTCTCTTTAAATGATTTTAGTAATCAAACCGTACTAATTTCTGTTGTTCCTAGTTTAGATACTGGTGTTTGCTCACTGCAAACAAAACGATTTAATGATGAAGTGGCTAATTTTTCTGAAGATGTAGCAATGTTAACGATCAGTAACGATTTACCTTTTGCTCAAAAACGTTTCTGTAAAAACGAAAAGGTTGAAAGTGTAAAAGTATTATCTGATGCTGTTTGGCGTGATTTTGGCAATCAATATGGTTTATTAATTAAAGATATGGGCTTGCTAACTCGCGCCATTTTCATTATTGATAATCAAGGTAAAATTACTTACAAAGAATTGGTTGAAAACATTTCGAACCACCCTAATTATGAAGTTGCACTTGCAGAATTAACTAAATTAACCTCAGCTCAACAAACTCAAGAATAACCTCTCAACAAATTAATTATACTAATAACTGAAAGTTCCTAGTTAACTTTCAGTTATTTAATATTATTATTTCCCTTAAAAAACAAAAACTAAAGTCATCTCGTTAAATTTTTTAAAAAATATTTAATTTATTTCCTTGAAAAAAAAATTCCCGTCCTTATCTATTTAATTGTAGTCGCCGTAAGGGTCTACAACTTGAACCGCCTGTTCTTAATGAAAGGCACAATATATTGTTTAATATACGCAAAAGTGTTTCGTCGCAGCAGAAGCTGGACAACTAACATAATGTTATTAAACAAATTAACAGCATATTGCTAACTAAATAGGATATGAATTATGCGTACAAATACAGATTTCAGCCCACTATACCGTTCATTTATTGGTTTTGACCACTTAGCTGGTTTAATTGACAAAGCGTCAAGAGCCGATAAACAATCGTCTTACCCTCCTTATAATATTGAATTACTTGCAGACGATCAGTATAGAATAACAATGGCTGTTGCCGGTTTTGCCGAAAATGAATTAGAAATTGAATCCAAAGATAACAATCTAATCGTAACAGGCAATAAACCTGCAGAAAAAGATAAAACAGACAGAAAGTTTTTACATCAAGGCATTGCTGAACGAAGTTTCGAAAGGAAATTTCAACTAGGAGATCATGTTAAAGTGATTGGAGCCTTTATGGAGAATGGTTTACTGCATATCGATTTAGAAAGAGAAATACCAGAAGCTTTAAAGCCAAGAAAAATTGCCATTAACGGTAAAAGCTTATTAAACGGTAAAACAAATTAACCACTAAATCGACATGTTTCTCCCTTATTTTTGCCCGGTTTGTCACCGGGCTTTTTTATTGAATCTTTTTAGATAAACGTTGAAAAAGCTCCTCATAATTTCCGCTTAAATTACTTGGTATAACATTTACTAACATCTCTTTAACTCGTGATTTGTCACCATTACGGTGATAAATATCTGCCATATTTAGATAGGCGTTATTCACTAAGTTTAAGTTCTTTGCTTTTTCTCCAAATGGGATTGCTCTTTTAAAGTACGTTAACGCAATATTGTAATTTTCGACAAAGAAATGCGAACGAGCAACATTGAAAGTTGCTATGGCTTGTATATTTTTATTTTCTAATAAATTCGCCCATTGTAGAGCGCTAACACGATACTGAATGTGATTTTGATGATCACCTAAATTCAAAGCAAAGTGCCCTAAATTGGTATATAAACGATACTTGAAATTTGCATCTGAAAAATGCGTAAACTTTTCATCTAACCCTAGCAACATATCATAGCCAATCTGATACTGTTTCATATAAAGAAGCATATTCGCTATTTTTATCAGTTCGAGAGGTTTTGGCCAATCCTTATTCACAGCTAACAATAGCTCTTTAGCCTCATTAAAATAACGAAGCGATAATTCAGAATCCCCTTTAAATTGTAATATTTTTGCATAAAGAATATGGCTGTAGATATGGAATTTTTCAGGTAAACCCTGCTTCGAAATTAGTGGTACTAGCTCTCTTTCTGATTCATCAAAACGTTCTAGGGCTGACAATGCTTCTAATTGATATAATTTATAGGCAAACCATAGTCGGCTGTATTGAGCTGTTTCATTTAAATATTGAGGAATTAATTTCAAACAGAGATCATACGATGATCCACAAATTTTATGAATATTTTGATTATGGGTTAGTGATTTATTGTTTGGCTCATGAGTATTAGATTTATTTTCTGAGCCTAAGCTTTCTGAACCTAAGCTTTCTGAGCTTATGGCCAAAAAAGAAATAAATAATAATAAAATAAATAAGGGTAATTTCATTTGGTTGCTATATCACTCCATATCCATGAACTAAAGTCCTCAGGTAGTGAAACTATACATTTTTAATAAATGAAAATATAGCCGGTTCTACTAGGTTCGGGTGGCTAAGTGGTGCCATATGGCCAGACTGAACTGCTTTTAATTCAACAATATTAAGCGAATCAGCAATTGCCCTGCTTAACACTTGACTCACTTCTTGGGAGTGTTGGCCAAGTATAATTAAACACGGGGACTGTATTTTTTTTAGCGCTTCAAAGTTGTAAGTTTCATGTAAAATACCGATAAAATCTAATTTCACTTTTTCAATATCTTTGGCCATTATTGATTGTATTTTACTGGGTAAGTTTGAATAAAAACCTTTCCCATTCCAAAAATCAACAAATGTCTCGGCCCCTTCTTTATTATTAATAGCCGCGATATTTTCGGCAAATTGTTTAACCTTTAACGCTAAGTTATTGTGATGTGCATCATGAGAATGTGCCAACAAATGAAATGCTACAGGTTCGAATAAGGTCATACTCAAAATATTATCAGGTTCTTCAACAGCCAATTTTAATCCAATTGCTCCTCCACAAGAGTGCCCTACTAAATGATATTTTTCATTAGGAACTAAAGCTTTAAGAATACTTTTTATCCGAGATGTTTCAGTATTGAAATTATAGTTTTCAGCATCGTTTACAATAGCGGCTTTTCCATAGCCTAATAAATCGATATTGATACAAGTAAAACTACTACTTAGCTGTTTAGCCAAGTTCCCCCATTGTTTAGAAGAACTTAAAGAGCTGTGAAGAAATACAATAGCAGGTCCTTTCCCTGAAACAGTAAAGCCTTGTTCAATCATAAGTTAAGTTTCTTTAATATAATTTTAATTAGGATAATAAACAATCTGACAACCGTCAAAATAAATCATCATAAAATAAAATATAATTGCTAAACTATTTAGAACATTAATATGATTAAATGATAAATATTGACCATTATTATTAAAAGAATATATTAGAAAATTATGAATATAGATTTAACGTCAAAAAATGCTTTAGTTTGTGGTAGCAGTCAAGGTATTGGTAAAGCTTGTGCAATAGAATTAGCATCACTAGGTGCAAATGTAACCTTATTCTCACGTAATGAAGCTTCATTAAATAAGGTACTAACAGAATTAGACACCAGTAAAGGGCAAAAGCATCATCTACTCATTGCTGACTTTAGTAAGCCTGAGCAAGTTAAACAAGTGATCAATGAAGCGGCCACAGAAAGTAAAGGCTTTGAAATACTCATTAATAATACTGGCGGACCAGCGCCAGGACCAGCTCACCTAGCAGATCCTACAGCGTTTGTTGATGCGTTTAATTTACACTTAGTGTCTAATCATCATTTAGTTCAAGCCTTAATTCCCTATATGAAAAACAAAAATTATGGTCGAATTATTAATGTGATTTCTACTTCAGTAAAACAGCCATTACCGAATTTAGGTGTGTCAAATACCATTCGTGGAGCGGTTGCAAGCTGGGCTAAAACGCTTGCTTATGAATTGGGTGAGTTTGGTATAACCGTTAATAATGTTTTACCTGGCGCTACAGCAACAGCTCGCTTAGATGCCATTATCCAAGGAAAAGCGACCAAGCAAAATATTTCTCTAGAGCAGGCGACTATCAATGAAAAGTTAATCATTCCTATGCGCCGCTTTGCCAAGCCTGAAGAGTTTGCCGCAGCTGTCGCTTTTTTAGCGTCTCCTTCAGCAAGTTATATAACAGGTATTAACTTGCCCGTTGATGGTGGCAGAACCTCCAGCCTGTAAAAAAAATTTTCGAATAAAATAGTGGAACGCAGGTTCAGAACTCAAGTTTAAAAAGTAATTCCGCAAGGTCAGGTTGCCACTGAAATTCAGATAACTTGATCCTTGCTCCTATCACAACCACTTGCTCATCTTGTAATAAAGCCCTTTGCTTTAAAAAGTATTCACTTGCTGTGGGAAAAGAAATTTTTCCTTGAGAATTAATTACTCGAAACCAAGGTACAGACTGATTATTCCAACCATTTTCAGGGACTGTTCCTAACGCCTTACCCACCAAACGCGCTCTACCAGGTAAACCAGCTAGATCTGCAATTTGTCCGTAGGTGGCAACAGCTCCTTGAGGGATCAACTGAACCGTTTGCCAAATACGAATATGATTAGTGCTATGTTTTTTTTCAGTTGCTACCAAGGTAGAATTTGACCATTAGAATGTTTAAACACACCGGACTCTTGCATCGTCAATTCATGTATTAAATTAACTAACTTTCCTGCTGACTCATCAGCACTAATGTCTCCACCATTATTTACCATATCCGTTTGAACATAACCTGGATGGTAAATGCCAACAGCAACATCTTGACTCGCTAAATCTTTTGATAATGACATAGACGCGGCATTTAATGCCGCTTTTGACATACGATAACCATATCGACCACCCGAGCCATTATCTGCAACAGAGCCCATTCGAGAAGTGATCATTGCCACTTTACTCCCAGAAGTGAATTGTTGAAATAATTTATCAACAACTCTTAAAGGTGCAACAGCATTTACTTCAAATTGTTCACGAATGGTTTCAATATCAATATTGCCTAACTGTTCATCTCTTAAAATTCCCGCATTACAAACAAGAATATGAATAGTGATACCTTTAAGCGCTGATATCATTGTTGCTATTCCGTCATCAGTAGCAACATCAACATTTGTTATTACATGAACATTAGCCGCTTTACTTGCTAATGTATTAAGCATTTCTGATGATTTACGACACAAAGCGTAAACATTATGCCCTTGCTCTGAGAAGATTTTACACATAGCAAACCCGATACCTCGGTTTGCACCTGTAATTACAATGTTATTAATCATTAAGTCACTTCTTTGTAGTATGATATTTATGGATATCTTAGACGATATAGTCGAAAAAATATTGTGTGTTTAAGTATATGAGTTAAATAATATTTCAGAAAAATAATTTCAAAAACAAAAAAGTCACTTAAAAGTGACTTTTTAATTTGAAAATAAGCCTAATTAACGGCTACTTGTATAGTTTATTTAGTATCACCTTTCTTGGCTTTTTTACCTTCGCCACACTTCCCTTCACCACATTTCCCTTTTTTGGCTTTTTTGCCTTCGCCGCACTTCCCTTCACCACACTTCCCTTTTTTGGCTTTTTTACCTTCGCCGCATTTACCTTCACCACACTTACCTTTCATGGCTTTTTTGCCTTCGCCGCACTTTCCTTCGCCGCATTTACCTTTTTTATCGGCTTTTCCTTCTCCGCACTTTCCTTCGCCACATTTTCCTTTTTTATCAGCTTTTCCTTCGCCGCACTTATGATCTTTACCATGGTCATCGGCCATTGCAACAATGCCTTCCGATTCAAATGGGTTTAACTCAGCTTTAGCAGATAAACTCACTAATGAAGTTAGAGCAAATGTACCTAGCATTAATACAACTGCTGATTTTTTAATTATATTCATTATGTTTTCCTTTAAAATTTAAACTTATACACTATATCTATTATTACGCATTGAATATCTTTCTATTCAATAACAATTAAGTACCGCTAATTAACAAAGACCTGATGTTTGAAAATAAATTTCAATCCTAAATTTATTTTTCACTTAAAGACTAAGTTAACTTCTCAAATAAGTCTATTAACAAAATATGCTATTTCAATGATAAATCAAGTAAATAAAGTCACCTTAGCACCTATGGAAGGCGTAGCAGATGTACTAATGCGTAATTTGCTAACTTCAATTAATTGTTACGATTTGTGTATTACCGAATTTGTAAGAGTCGTTGATAGACTTGTCCCTACGCATATTTTTCATAAGATATCGCCTGAATTAAAATTAGGTGGTTTTACGCTAAATAAAACACCAACAAGAGTTCAACTACTTGGACAAGAACCTCAATGGATGGCTGAAAATGCGGTAAAAGCCATAGAATTAGGTTCACATGGAATTGATTTAAACTTTGGTTGTCCTGCAAAAGCTGTCAATAAAAGTAAAGGTGGTGCCGTCCTATTAAAAACCCCAGAAACGATTTATCAAATTGTGAACAGCGTCAAACAAGCAATTCCAAGCGAACAAGTGTTATCCGCAAAGATACGTTTAGGGTTTGATGATGCTTCTTTATTAGATGAAATAGTCAGTGCGATAACCAGCGCAAATGCCAATCAACTCACAATACATGCGAGAACAAAGCGTGATGGATATAAGCCTCCTGCTTATTGGCATCATATTGGTGAAATAAGCAATAAATATGATATCGAACTTTTTGCAAATGGTGAGATATGGTCGCTATCTGATGCAAAAAAATGCATAAAAGAAGCGAAAACAGCCAACATCATGTTAGGTCGCGGCGCTTTGGCTACACCTAATTTGGCCAATGTAGTCAAAGGTAAGGAAGAAAAAATGTCATGGCCTGAGCTAAGTTTATTATTTCAACATTATGCAAAATTAGAACTTCAAGGAGATAAAAGCTTTTATTTTTCAAGCCGTTTAAAACAATGGTTACGCTATTTAAAGCTTCAATACCCGCAAGCTGATGCTTTATTTAATGCAATAAAATTAATGAAAAACAAAGACGATATATTGATAGAAATTAAAAAATCTCTTCAATAAACAGCATTGCTTTTATATTATTTAGCCAAGCTCAATCACTCGAATAACCATATACAGTTAACTCTTATAGATAACTCATTGAATATAGAGCATCCTGTTTAACTTCATTTTGGCTGTTCTTCTTTTTCTTTATTCTCTTCATCCTCTTCAGTTACTTTTGC